>NZ_JBHTJA010000028.1:0-66781 GCF_042675525.1 Actinomadura sediminis | reverse complement strand
CTCGGGGCGGACGAGGCGATCGGCCCGGCGGCCGCGCTGCGCGCGTACCTCACCGCGCCCGGCGCGCCGGGCGGGGCGCCGCGCCGCGTCCGTACGGGCGCGCCCGCCGACCTGGTACTGCTGCACACGCCGCTCCGGGAGGCCCTCGCGGAGCTCGCCTCCGGCAACGTGCGCGAGGTCTGGACGGGCTGACGCCTCCTCACCCCGCGGGCATCACGAGTTTCGACGTGGTCATCGCCTGCCGCGACCTGGACGCCTGCACGGCGGGCGCCGCGGAGATCGAGGCGGAGACCGGTCGCGCGGGTGATCGCCCGCGGCCGACGACCGGGCCCCGAGGCGCGCACGCCCGCGCCCCCGGGGCCGCGCCGGCGTACGCGACGGTGCTCACGCGACGGTGCTCACGCGACGGTGAACGTCTCCCGGACGAACGTCAGGAACTCCTCGGCGCCGATGCCCTCCGGCTCGTCGCTGACCATGGGGTCCATGAGCGTGAAGCTGTCGACGAGCGCGCTGCACATGCGCGCGAGGGCGTGCGGGTCGCCGGGCCGGATCGTCCCGTCGGCGTGCCCGTCGGCGACGACTCCCGCCAGGATCCGCACCGTCTCGCGGTGGAAGTCCTTGTAGTCGGGCGGGACGTCGGCGACGTCCCGGCTCCCGGCCTTGGTCATCTGGGCGTGCAGCCGCGCCCACGCCGGGTACTTGCGGCGGTGCTCCAGCTCCGCCGTGACCAGCGCGACGAAACGCTCGCCCGCGGTCGTTCCCGCGGCCGCGGCGAGGCGCTTCATCTCGTCCAGCCGTCCCGGCGCCCGCCGCATCAGGACGGCCAGGTACAGCGCCTCCTTGCTGTCGAAGAAGGAGTAGACCGAGCCCACCGAGAACTCGCACCGCTGCGCGACGTCCTTCAGGCTGGTCGCGTAGTAGCCGCGCTCGGCGAACAGTTCCTCGGCCGTCTCCAGCATCTGCTCGCGGCCCAGCTCGATCCGCCGGCGGCGGCGCACCTCGCGCGGGCTGAGCCGTTCCGGCGCGGCCGCACCCTCCTCCGTGACGCCGGCCGCTTCCCTCTCCGTCACCGCACCCTCCTTGCCGCCTCGCGCACCCGAACCGGCCATCAGCCGATTGAACCGCCGCTCAGTCTACGCCGACCGCGGTCCGGCACCGACGCGGCGGGCGCGCGAGGGCGAACGAGGGACGCGCGAGGACGAGCGAACGGGCGTGCAGACGCAGGGAACGGGCGCGCGGGCGCGCGGGAGGGCCGGTCGGGAGACCGGATCAGGCGATCGGGGCCCCGGACGGGCGGAGGCTCTCGGCCGGCCAGAAGATCTCCGTCGGACGGGTCGCGGGATCGGCGGCCGACCCGTCCGCGGGCGGACGGTCGCCGGTGGCGCGGTCCGGGGGCGGGCACTGCGGGTGGACGCGGCCCGGCGACGCCGCCGCGGCGGCGAGGGCGTGCGCCTTGAACGCGCGCGCGGCACCGCTCAGCCGGTGCTGCACGCAGCCGGGGACCTCGCCGGCGTACGCGGCCCGGCGGCCGCCCCACAGGAGTATCTCCATGCCGCTGTCGAGCACGCCGATCAGCCGGTGCCGGATCCGCTCGTCGGACTCGTACAGCGCCGCGTCCACCGCGAGGGCCCGCGGCCGGGGGCCGCGCACCTGGGAGTTGAGGGCCATCTCCAGGTCGAGGCCCCGCGCGCCGAGGATGCGCAGCGCGCGGGACCCGGCGCCGTCCGCGGTGAGGACGGTGACGTCCCACCCGGCGGCCGCGCGGTCGAACACCCAGCCGCCCGCGAAGCGCACGCCGCCGAGCATGCTCGGGGCGATCACGACGAGATGGTGCCTCAGGGTGTACCGGCGGCGGGTTCGAGTTGCCGGGCGAGCGACCCGGTGTACTCCTTGAAGACCTCGGTCAGCGGAATCGAAGGGTCCAGCAGCCATGATGTCTCTATCCCGTTGAGGAAGGCGACGATCTCCACGGCCTTCACGTCCGCGTCCACGTCGGCGCGGTACCGGCCGGCGCGCTGGCCGCGCCGGATGCCTTCGGCGATGGTGCGCACGGAGGCCCGGTAGCGGCCGAACATGCGGTCGTGCAGCGGATCGTCGGGGTCAAGGTTCTCCATCAGGAGGACGGCGAACATGCCGACCAGGTCGGGTTCCCGGTGGAACCGCTCGGCGACTCCCTCGAGCTGCTCGATGATGTCGGCGTCCATGTCGGCGTGCGCCTCGTCGTAGGCGTCGCGCGCGTCGACGGCGGCGTGGAGCAGGGCTTCCTTGGACTCGAAGTGGTGCAGGAGGCCGGCCGGGCTCACCCCGGCCTCCCGGGCGATCCGCCCGAGCGTGATGCCGCGCCATCCGTGCCGCTTCAGCAGTCGCTGCGCGGCGGTCAGGATCCGCTGCCTGCGGTCCTCACCCTTCGCGAGGAGGGCGGCGTACGGCCGTTGTTCGGTCAACCGGAGGACTCCTTCCAGAAACCTACTGAACACACATTAGGTCGGTTGGCGGCGCTGTGACAAGGGTCACGTGACCGTGATCCGGGAGGTTCCGCCGGGAACGCGGAAGGCCCCCGGACGGTCGCCGTCCGGGGGCCTTCCGCGCGTCGCGCGCGGGCCGGTCACCAGCCCAGGCGTCCCCCACCGGACACGAGGGCCTTCGCGATGACCAGGCGCTGGACGTCGTTCGTGCCCTCCCCGATCGCCATGAGGGGCGCGTCCCGGTACAGCCGCTCGACGACGAACTCCGCGGAGTAGCCGTAACCGCCGTGGATGCGCATCGACTCCAGCGCGCACCGGATGGCGGCCTCGGAGGCGTACATCTTCGCCATGCCCGCCTCCATGTCGACCCGGCCGCCGGTCTTCTCGGCCCGGTCGGCGGCCCAGTAGGTCAGCAGCCGCGCGGCCTGGATCTCGGTGGCCATGTCGGCGAGCTTCAGCTGGATGGCCTGGAAGTTCGAGATCGGCCGGCCGAACGCCTCCCGCTCCCGGGAGTAGCCGAGCGCCGCCTCGTAGGCGGCCTGCGCGACGCCGACGGCCCGCGCGGCGATGTTGATCCGGCCGATCTCGAGCCCGCCGAGGACCTGCTGCAGGCCGCGTCCCTCCTCCCCGCCGAGCAGGTCCGCGACCGGCACCCGCACCTCGTCGAGGACGAGCTCGCAGGTCTCGGGCCCCTTGTAGCCGAGCTTGGGCAGGTCGCGGGTGACCGTGAAGCCGGGCGAGGACGTGTCGACGAGCAGCACCGACATGCCCTCGTGGGCGCGCTCGGCCCGTCCCGTCTTGACCAGGACGGGCAGGACGCCCGCGACGCGCGCGTTGGTGATCCACGTCTTCGCGCCGGTCACCACGTAGTGGTCGCCGTCCCGCACGGCGGTGGTCGCGATGCCCTGCAGGTCGGTGCCGGCGCCGGGCTCGGTCAGGCAGATCCCCGACCGCAGCTCGCCGGTCGCCATCCGGGGCAGGTACCGCTCCTTCTGCGCGGCGGTGCCGTGCCGGGCGATCAGCACGCAGGCGACCGAGTGCGGGCCGAACAGCCCGGCCGCGCCGAGCCAGGCGCGGGCGACCTCCTCGAACGCGAGCACGTAGGAGACGCGGTCGGCGCCGAGGCCGCCGTACTCCTCGGGCACGTTGAGGCCGAACAGCCCGAGTTCGCGGAGCCGCGCCACGATCTCCGTGGGATACCGTCCCGTCCGCTCCCACTCGGGGGCGACCGGCGCGATCTCCTTGTCGGCGAAGTCGCGGAGCGTCTCCCGGAACAGCTTCTGCTCGTCGTTCAGCTCGAAGTCCACCGCGTGGTCACCTTCCCGTCCATTGCGGCGCGCGGCCCTCGGCGAAGGCGCGGGCCCCCTCCTCGGCGTCCGCGCTGCCGAACACCTCGTTCACCTCGTCCGGCGTGCACCAGCGGCGCTGCCGCATCAGCTTCTTGGTCATCGCGACGCCGAGCGGGCCGTTCTCGGCGATCCGGCCCGCCAGCGCGAGCGCCTCGGCGAGGACGCGCTCGGCGGGGACGACGCGGTTCACCAGCCCGTACTCGCGTGCCACGTCCGCGGTGACGGGGTCGCCGGTGAGGCCCATCTCCAGGGCGAGAGCCATCGGGATCCGCTGGGAGAGCGTCGTCCCGCCGCCGCCGGCGAACAGCCCCCGCGTGACCTCGGTCGTCCCGAGCCGGGCGTCCTCCGCCGCGACGACCAGGTCGCAGGCCAGCACCAGCTCGAAGCCGCCGCCCAGCGCGGGACCGTTCAGCGCCGCGACGACCGGCGTGGCGACGCTGCGGTGGTAGAACCACACGAGTCCCTTGACGTCGCCGCCCCGGGCGAACGCCTTCATGTCGAGCCCGGCGCAGAACACCGTCCCCGCGCCCGTCAGGACGATCGCGCGCGTGGCGGGATCGTCGTCGGCGGCGCGCAGCGCGGCCGACAGCTCCGCCATCGCGGCGGGATCGAGGGCGTTGCGCGCCTCGGGACGGTTGAGCGTGAGCACCCGCACGTGGCCGCGCCGCTCGGTCAGGACGAGGCCGCTCACCGGGCCTCCACGGCCCGCGGGCGCCCGTGCGGTGAGGCCGGTCGCGGCGAGGGCGTCCGGTGCGAGGGCGCGCGCCGCGACGGGGTGCGCTGCGACGGGGTGCGCCGCGACGGCGTCTGTGGCGATGGCAAGGGCGGTCCTTCAGTCGGAGGCGGGCAGCGGCTTGGCCGCCTTGATGGTCATGGGCGCGCCGTCACAGGTCAGCTCGCCCGCGCCCGAGGACACGCACAGCAGCTCGACCGTCCCGGCGTCGTCCACGTAGCGCTTGCCGACGAGCGTGGCGTCGGCGGCGTCGCCGGACGGCGCCGGCTTCGCGGGCGCGCCGGACGCGGCGGCCATCGGGCTGCCGCCGCAGGCGATCACCGGGGCGCACTGCGCGGGAGCCCGGACGACCACCACCTTCGTCGTGCACACCGTGCTGGCGAGCTGCGTCCCGGGGCGCAGCGCCGGTTCTGGTGACGTCATGACGGTCCTTCCTTCCTCTCGCTGCGGAAACTATCTTCTCACTTTGCGAGAATCAACCGCTCAGCGGGGCCCGGCGAACGGGCGGCGCCCGGCGGATTGACGATCGCGGCCACCCGTGAGAACCTACGACCCACAAATGAGAATGCCATTCTCGTCAGCGAGAAGGAACGGCACGAGAGGTCGGACCCTTGCCTCACTTCCCGAAACCCGCCGCGGGCAGCTGGACGGAGCACTATCCCGAGCTGGGCACGGCACCCGTCGACTACAACGACTCCATCGACCCCGCGCACTACGAAGCCGAGCGCGAGGCGATCTTCAAGCGGACGTGGCTGAACGTCGGCCGCGTGGAGTCGGTGCCCAAGGTCGGGAGCTACTTCACGAAGGAGCTCGCCGCCGCGGACACGTCCCTCATCATCGTCCGCGGCAAGGACAAGCAGATCCGCGCGTTCCACAACGTGTGCCGGCACCGCGGCAACAAGCTCGTCTGGAACGACTACCCCGGCGAGGAGGTCAAGGGCACCTGCCGCCAGTTCACCTGCAAGTACCACGCCTGGCGCTACGACCTGGCCGGAGAGCTCACCTTCATCCAGCAGGAGGAGGAGTTCTTCGACGTCGACAAGGCCGACTACGGGCTCAAGTCCGTGCGCTGCGAGGTCTGGGAGGGGTTCGTCTTCGTCAACCTCGACCCGGACGCCGCGCCGCTCACGGACTACCTCGGCGAGATGGCCAAGGGCCTGGAGGGCTACCCCTTCCACGAGATGACCGAGGTGTACAGCTACCGGGCCGAGATCGGCAGCAACTGGAAGCTGTTCATCGACGCGTTCGCCGAGTTCTACCACGCGCCGGTCCTGCACCAGAAGCAGGCCGTCAAGGACGAGGCCGACAAGCTGTTCAGCTACGGCTACGAGGCGCTGCACTACAAGCTCGACGGCCCGCACTCGATGATCTCGTCCTGGGGCGGCATGTCCCCGCCCAAGGACCCGAAGATGGTCAAGCCGATCGAGCGGGTGCTCCGCAGCGGGCTGTTCGGCCCCTGGGACCGGCCCGACATCGACGGTCTCGACGACCTGCCGCCCAGCCTCAACCCGGCCCGCCACAAGGCGTGGGGCAGCGACTCCTTCGTCCTCTTCCCGAACTTCATGCTGCTCGTCTGGGCGCCCGGCTGGTACCTGACGTACCACTACTGGCCGACCGCCGTCGACCGGCACGTGTTCGAGGCGAGCCTCTACTTCGTCCCGCCGAAGAACGCCCGCGAGCGCCTCGGCCACGAGCTCGCGGCGGTGACGTTCAAGGAGTACGCGCTCCAGGACGCCAACACCCTCGAGGCCACGCAGACGATGCTCAAGGGCCGCGCCGTCACCGAGTTCCCCCTCAACGACCAGGAGATCCTCCTGCGTCACCTGCACAAAGTCGCCCGTGACCACGTCAAGGAGCACAGCGATGCCGCTGCCCGCTGAATTCGCCGACCTCGAGCCGTACGCGGGCTGGGCCCTGGCCACCGAGCCCGAGCGGTACGCCAAGCGCCTCCAGAGCTCGATGGAGGAGATGCAGGCGTTCTACGACGCGGCGTTCCCCCGGCTCGAGGACGCCATCGCGTACATCGACGAGCACCCGCTGGACGACCTGCCCGAGGACGCCCGCACGCTGATGCACCTCATGCAGGGCCTGGTCATGGTGTCCTTCCCCGTCGAGGTGTGGAAGCAGGCCCGCGTCCCGGACAGCGGCGCGGCGTACCTGGACCTCATCGTGGAGCCCGTGGTCTGACATGCTCACGCTGAGAGCGGGCGGGCTCCTCGACGTCGACGCGGGCGAGATCGTCCGGCCGGGGATCCTGCGGATCGACGGCGACCGCATCGCCGGGGTCGGGGGCCCGCCCGAGGGCGAGGTCATCGACCTCGGCGACGCGGTCCTGCTGCCCGGCCTCATGGACATGGAGGTCAACCTCCTGATGGGCGGGCGCGGCGAGACGCTGGAGTACTCGCCCGTCCAGGACGATCCGCCGCTGCGGATGCTGCGCGCCGTCGGCAACGCGCGCCGCACCCTGCGGGCCGGCTTCACGACCGTCCGCAACCTGGGGCTGTTCGTGAAGACGGGCGGCTACCTGCTGGACGTCGCGCTCGGCAAGGCGATCGACGCGGGCTGGATCGACGGGCCCCGGATCGTCCCGGCCGGGCACGCGATCACCCCGACCGGCGGGCACCTCGACCCGACGATGTTCGCGGCGTTCGCGCCCGGCGTCCTGCAGCTGTCGGTCGAGGAGGGCATCGCCAACGGCGTCGACGAGGTGCGCCGGGCGGTCCGGTACCAGATCAAGCACGGCGCGAAGCTGATCAAGGTGTGCGTGTCCGGCGGCGTCATGTCGCACACCGGCACGCCGGGCGCGCAGCACTACTCCGACGAGGAGCTGCGCGCGATCGTCGACGAGGCGCACCGGCGCGGCCTGCGGGTCGCGGCGCACACGCACGGCGCGGACGCGGTGCGCAACGCCGTCGAGGCCGGTATCGACTGCATCGAGCACGGGTTCCTCATCGACGACGAGACGATCTCGCTGATGGTCGAGCGCGGCACCTGGCTCGTCCCGACCACGGCCCTGGCCGACGGCATGGACGTCTCGAAGGCGGCGCCCGAGCTGAAGGCGAAGGCCGCGGAGATGTTCCCGAAGGCGCGGCGGTCGGTGCTGGCCGCCTACAAGGCCGGCGTGAAGATCGCGGTCGGCACCGACGCCCCCGCGATCCCGCACGGCCGCAACGCCTTCGAGCTGGCGGCGCTGGTCGAGCGCGGCCTGGCCCCCGCGGACGTGCTGCGCGCGGCGACCGTGCGGGCCGCCGAGCTGATCGGCGTCACCGACCGGGGACGGCTCGCCGAGGGGCTCCTCGCCGACGTCATCGCCGTCCCCGGCGATCCCCTGCAGGACATCGCCGTCACCGAGGACGTGCGGTTCGTGATGAAGGGCGGCAAGGTCTTTGTCCAGAAGTAGCGCGTCGGCGAGTGCCGTCGAGGACCACGTCGAGATCCAGCAGCTCCTCGCCCGGTACGCGGTGACCATCACCCGCGGCGACATCGACGGGCTCCTCCGGGTGTTCACCCCGGACGGCACGTACAGCGCCTTCGGGGACACCTACCGGCTCGACGAGTTCCCCGAGCTGGTCGAGGCGGCGCCCAAGGGCCTGTTCCTCACCGGGACGGCCGCGGTCGAGATCGACGGCGACGCCGCGACCGGCACGCAGCCGCTCTGTTTCGTGGACCACGCCACCCACGAGATGCGGATCGGGTACTACAGCGACACCTACGCGCGGACCGGCGACGGCTGGCGGCTGCGGACGCGGGCGATGACGTTCATCCGGCGCAGCGGCGCGCACGACTCCGGGCGTCCGCACGCGCACCGGCGCGCGGGAGCATGAGCGGCACCGACCCGGGCGCGGCCGGCGGGAACATGGACGTCGCGTGGTTCCGGGCGGGGGTGCGGGCGTGGCTGGACGCCAACGACCTGTCCCCCGCGCCCGGCCTGGACTTCGGCGGGCAGGTCGCGCAGCTCGGCCGCGTCCGCCGCGCCCTCTACGACGCGGGCTGGATGCGGTACGGGTGGCCCGCCGAGGTCGGCGGGCTCGGCGGCCCGGCCGTTCTCCGCGCGGTGCTCGGCGAGGAGGTCGCCACCCGCGACCTCGCCGAACCGGGGATCTACTCGATGATCGAGGTCCTCGCCCCGACGGTGATCTCCTACGCGCCGCCCGCGCTGGCGGCCGAGATGGTCCCGCGGCTGCTGAACGGCGACGAGCAGTGGTGCCAGGGGTTCTCCGAGCCCGGGTCCGGCAGCGACCTCGCGTCGCTGTCGACCCGGGCGGAGCCCCGCGGCGGCGACTGGGTGGTCAACGGGCAGAAGGTGTGGACGAGCCTCGCGCAGTTCGCGAAGCGGTGCGTGCTGCTCGCCCGCACCGCGCCCGGCCACGGCGGGATCACGGCGTTCTTCCTCGACATGGAGTCCCCCGGCGTCACCGTCCGGCCGCTGCGCACGATGCACGGCGTCGACGAGTTCGCCGAGGTGTTCTTCGACGACGTCGCCGTCCCGGGCGAGCGCGTGCTGGGCCGTCCGGGCGACGGGTGGCGGCTGGCGATGGACCTGCTGCCGCACGAGCGCTCGACCTGCTTCTGGCACCGGATCGCGCATCTGTACTCGCGGCTGGACCGGCTCGTGGCGGAGACCGCCGAGCCGGACGACGCCGCGCTCGGCGCCGCGTACCTCGCGCTGCACACCGTCCGCTGCCGCTCCCACGCGACGCAGCGGCGGCTCGCCGGCGGCGCGCGGCTCGGCCCGGAGACCTCGGTCGACAAGGTGCTGCTGGCCGCCGCCGAGCAGCGGCTGTTCGACACCGCCCGGGACCTGCTGCCGGGGACGCTGGAGCTGGACGGGACGCCGTGGCGCTCGGAGTACCTGTACTCGCGGGCCGCGACCATCTACGGCGGGACCGCCGAGATCCAGCGCAACATCATCGCCCGCCGTCTCCTCGACCTGGGGAAGGACTGACCATGGACTCCCCCGCGATGGACGCGGCCGAGCGGGAGATGCTCGCCGACGCGCTGCGCAGGACGATGGCGGCGGCGTCGGGGCCCGCGCTCGACGCGGCCCTCGCCGAGCTCGGCTGGCCCGACCTGCTCGCCGCCGCGCCGGACGTCGCCGTCCCGCTCGTCTTCGGGCTGCTCGGCGAGACCGGGACGCACGCCGCAGTGCTGAACGACGTGGTGCTGAACGACGTGGTGCTGAACGACGTGGTGCTCCACGCGGCGGGACGTTCCCTCGGGGACGCGCCGCCGCCGCTGCCGTACGCGGGCGGCCGGTGGGTCGTCTGGGAGCGCGGGCCCGGGGATCCGGACGCGGACGTGCTCGACGGCGACCTGCCGCTGCGGGCCGTCCCGGCCGGCGCGCCGGTCCCGCTCGCCGCGGGGCGGCGGGCGCTCGGCTGGTGGCTGGCCGGCACCGGGCGGGCGATGCTGCGCCTCGCGCGCGAGCACGCGCTCGACCGCGCGCAGTTCGGCCGTCCGATCGCCTCGTTCCAGGCCGTCCGGCACCGGCTCGCCGAGACGCTGGTCGCGCTCGAGGGGGCCGAGGCCGCGCTGGCCGCCCCGCACGACCCGGCGGACGCGGACCTGGCGGCGCTGCTGGGCAAGGCCGCGGCCGGACGGGCGGCCCTGACGGCGGCCCGGCACTGCCAGCAGGTGCTCGGCGGGATCGGGTTCACCGAGGAGCACGGACTGCACCGGCACGTGCGGCGCGCGCTCGTCCTGGACGGGCTGCTCGGCGGCTCCCGGGAGCTGACCCGGGAGGCGGGGCGGATCCTGCGCGCGGAGGGGGCGGCGCGGCGGCTCGTGGATCTGTGATCGGTAACGCTGCGCGGCGCTTGAGGGTATGACACTCTTGAGTTAGGAAAGTCATAGTCTCGTTGCCGTGCGCGCCGTAGTGCGATGCCGGTACCGGTGACTGCCGATACCGTGCAGTAAGGTTCTACACATGGTGCAGAAGACGGATTCGACGGCGGACACCCCGAGCCCCCGGCCGGCCTGGAAGGACCGCGCGGTCGAGCGGTCGACCAAGGCGGCGCGGCTGCGCGCCGAGCAGCGGGTGGAACGGTTCCTCGACGCGGCGCAGGCGATCATCGCGGAGAAGGGCAGCACCGACTTCACCGTGCAGGAGGTCGTCGACCGCTCCCGCCAGTCGCTGCGCAGCTTCTACCAGCACTTCGACGGCAAGCACGAGCTTCTCCTCGCCCTGTTCGAGGACGCGCTGCGCCGGTCGACCGAGCAGATCCGGGCCGCCGCGGGCGGCCGGGCCGACCCGATGGACCGGCTCAAGGTGGCCGTGGAGCTGCTGTTCGAGCTGTCGCGGCCCGACCCGGCGGCGCAGCGGCCGCTGTTCACCGACTTCGCCCCGCAGCTGCTGGTGTCGCACCCGGCCGAGGTGAAGTCGGCGCACGCGCCGCTGCTCGCGCTGTTCACCGAGCTGCTGGAGCAGATCGAGGCGGCCGGGCGGCTGCGGGCGGGCGTCAAGCCGCGGCGCGCGGCGGCGCTGGTGATGCAGACGGTGATGTTCATCGCGCACGGCGCCCCGGTCGACGAGGACGCCAACCCGATCACGGCCGACGAACTGTGGGAGTTCTGCTCCACGGGGTTCGCCGCCACCGCGTGACCCACGCGCGAGAATCGCATTCTCTTTTATCGGTCATCTGATTTACACTAGTGGTATGCCCACTTCCGTGACCGATCCGTGGCGCGACCTCCTCGCCTGCCTGGAACTGGACGGCCCCGAACCCGCCCCCGGCGGCGGCTCCGGCCCCCCGTCCGCCCACACCGCCACCGCGCGGCTGTCCGGACGCAACCAGCGGCTGGCCTACCACCGGCTGTTCGGCGGTCAGCTCCTCGCCCAGTTCGTCCGGGCGGCCGCCGCCGTCTGCCCGGACAAGGCCGTCAAGTCCCTGCACGCGCTGTTCCCCCGCGCGGGCCGCTCGGACGAGCCCGTCCGGTACGAGGCCGAGCGCCACCATGAGGGCGGGACGTTCGCGACCGTGTCGATCACCGCCCGGCAGGAGACCGGGGTGATCGCCACCGCGTCGGTGTCGCTGCACGCCCCCGAGGACGGCGCCGGCCGCCAGTCCGTCCCCGGAGTCCCGCCCGTCCCCGGCGCCGGGCACGCGGTGAGGCTCGACCTGCTGCCGTGGGAGACCCGCTCGGCCGCCGAACCGGACGCCGCGGCCGCCGGGCCGCCCGAGTACGAGCTGTGGATGCGCACGCCCGCCGTCGCCGCGGAGCTCGCGCCGGCCCTGGCCGCCTACGCCACCGACCTCACGCTCATCGGCACGGCGCTGCGCCCGCTCGACGGCGTCTCGCAGAACGACGCGGGAACGGCCTTCACGTCGGCCGTCACCTCGCACACCGTCTGGTTCCACCGGCCGTTCCGCACCGACGACTGGCTGCTGCTGCGGCAGCACAGCCCGATCCTGGCGCACGGCCGCTGCTTCGGCCGCGGCGACGTCCTCACGGCGGACGGCTCCCTCGTCGCCTCCTACGCGCAGGAGGCCCTCCTGCGGCTGAAGGAGCGCACCTGAGGGAGCCCGACGGAGGGGCCGCTCGCGCGCGGCCGGGGCCGCGCCCGGCGGCTACCCGGGTTCCCGCTCCTCCGCCGTCCCGCCGGGCTCGCGGGAGCGGCGGAGGAGCAGGTCCGCCGCGGTGTAGGCGTCGTACCGCCCGGCGGCGACGGCGGTGGCGAGCCGGGCGAGCCCGGGATGGGCGCGCAGCCGCGTGTGGGCCAGCGAGAGGATCTGCGCGTGCGCGCGGGACGCCCGCCGCTCCGCGGTGTCGGCGCGGTGGTGGGCGTCGATCGCCTCGACCAGCTCGGGCAGGCCCGTCCCCTCGGACGCCACGAGGGTGAGCACCGGCGCGCCCGTCTCGGTCCGCAGGTCGCGGACGGTACGCGCGGCGCCGTCCCGGTCGGCCTTGTTGACGACCAGCAGGTCGGCGACCTCCAGCAGCCCCGCCTTCGCCGCCTGGACGGCGTCGCCCGCCCCCGGCGTCAGGACGACGACGGTGGGGTCGGCGACGGCGGCGACCTCGATCTCGGACTGCCCGACGCCGACCGTCTCCACCAGGACCAGGTCGAACGCCAGCGCGGTCAGCAGCCGGACGGCGGCGGGCACGGCGGCGGCGAGGCCGCCGAGGTGGCCGCGGGTCGCCAGGGAGCGGATGAGCACGCCCGGGTCGGTGGTGTGCGCGGCCATCCGGATCCGGTCGCCGAGCAGCGCGCCGCCGCTGTACGGAGAGGACGGGTCGACCGCGAGCACCGCGACCCGCAGCCCGCGCTCCCGGTAGGCGCCGACGAGCGCGGCGGCGGTCGTCGACTTGCCCGCGCCGGGCGGCCCGGTCAGCCCGACGACCCGGGCGGCCCCCGCTCCGGAGGCGGGAGCGGAGGCCGGGTCCGGCGCGGCGTCGAGGGCGGCGAGGACCTCGTCCCGGCGCTCCCCCTCGACGAGGCTCAGCAGCCGGCCCGCCGCGCGCGGCGACCCGCGGCGGGCCGCGGCGACCAGCCCGGGGACGTCCGTCACGGGGGTGTCCGTCACGGGGGTGTCCGTCACGGGGCGGGGACCTCGAGCACGGTGGCCGACCCCATCCCGCCGCCCGCGCACATCGCGGCGACGCCCACGCCGCCGCCCCGGCGGCGCAGCTCGTGCACCAGCGTGACGAGCATCCGGGCGCCGGTGGCGGCGACCGGGTGGCCGAGCGAGCAGCCGCTGCCGTTGACGTTGACCCGGTCCGGGTCGAGCCCGAGCCGGCCGACGGTCGCGACGCACATCGCCGCGAACGCCTCGTTGATCTCGAACACGTCGACGTCCGCGGGCTTCATCCCGGCGCGGGCCAGCGCCTTCGGGATCGCCTTCACCGGTGCGAGCCCGGTGATGCGGGGGTCGACGCCGACGGACGCCCACGACCGGACGGTAGCCAGCGCGGGCAGCCCGTGCTGGCGGGCGAACCGGCCGCCCGCGACGACGAGCGCGGCGGCGCCGTCGTTGGCGCCGCAGGCGTTCCCGGCGGTGATGCCGAACCCCTCGATCTCGGGGTGCAGCGGCTTCAGCGCGGCGAGCTTCTCGAGCGTGGTGTCGCGGCGCGGGTGCTCGTCGACGGCGAACGTCCCGTGCGGCGTCCCGATCGGGACGATCTCCGCGTCGAACCGTCCCTCGTCGATGGCGCGGACGGCGTTGCGGTGCGAGCGCAGCGCCCAGGCGTCCATCTCCTCCCGGGACACGCCCGCCTCGACGGCCGCGTTCCAGCCGACGGTGATCGACATGTCGCGGTTGGGGGCGTCCGGCCGGTCGGGGTGCGTGGGCGGGAACCAGTCGGTCCACTCGCCGTCCACCCGGAACGACGACTTCGGCGCGGTCGACGCCGAGTTCACGCCGCCCGCGATGATCAGGTCGTCCATGCCGGCGCGGACGCTCGCGGCGGCGCTCTGCACGGCGGCCTGCCCGGCGGCGCAGTGCCGGTTCTGGGCGAGTCCCGGGACGTCGGTCAGCCCGGCGGTCAGCGCGGCGTGCCGGGCGACGACGCCGCCGCCGTAGAGGCCCTCGGCGAGGATCACGTCGTCGATCAGGTCGGGGGCCAGGCCGGACGCCGCGTGGGAGACGACGTGGTGGGCCAGGTCGAAGGCGGTGGTGTCGCGCAGGGTCCCCTTGAAGGCGGTGCCGATGGGGGTGCGCAGCGCGGACACGATGACGGCTTCGGGGGCGGTCTCAGGCATGTGCGGACTCCAGGTCGGCCAGCAGGGTGCGGCGGAGGATCTTTCCGGTGTCGGTCTTCGGCAGTTCCGCGCGGAAGACGATCGCGTCGGGCGTCTTGGACGAGCGCAGCCGCTCCCTCGCCCACCGCCTGATCTCCGCGGGGTCGCCCTCGCCGACGACGACCGCGACGATCCGCTGCCCCCACTCGGGGTCGGGCGGGCCGACGACGGCGACCTCGGTGATCCCCGGGTGGCCGAGCAGGACGTCCTCGATCTCGGCGGGGGCGATGTTCTCGCCGCCCCGGATGATGGTGTCGTCGGCGCGGCCCTCGATGAACAGGTAGCCGCCCTCGTCGAGCCGCCCCCGGTCGCGGGTGGCGAACCAGCCGCCGGCGTCCAGCACCGTGCCGCCCCCGTACTCGCCGGAGATCTGGTCGCCGCGGACGAAGACCAGCCCGGTCTCGCCCGGCTCCGCGGGTGCGCCGTCGTCGCGGCGGATCTGGAACTCCACGCCCGGCACGGCCCGGCCGACCGACTCCAGCCGCGCCCGCACCGCGGGGTCGCCGGAGGCGAGCGCCTTGCGGTGGTCGTTCGGCCCGAGGACCGCGACCGACGACGCCGTCTCCGTCAGCCCGTAGGCGTTGACGAACCCGGTGCCGGAGAAGACCCGCAGCGCCCGTTCGAGGACGGGACGCGGCGTCCGCGCGCCCCCGTAGGCGAGGGTGCGCAGCGTCGGCGTCCCGGCGTCGTCGCCGTCCACCTCGGCGACGATCCGGGCGAGCATCGTCGGGACGACGAGGGCGTGCGTGACGCCCTCCCGCCGGACGGTCGCGAGCCACTCGGCCGCGTCGAACCGCGCCATGTAGACGACGCGGCGGCCGGTGTAGAGGTTCGTGAGCAGGTTGGCCAGCCCGGCGATGTGGTACGGCGGGACGGCGACGAGCGCCGCGTCGTCCTCCCCGGCGGACGCGAACTCGAGGGTGTTCATCACGTAGGCCAGCAGGTGCCGGTGCCGCAGCACCGCCGACTTCGGCGCCGAGGTGGTGCCGCTGGTGTAGAGCAGCACGGCGACCTCGTCGCCGTCCGGCATCTCCCCGGGTTCCGCGCCGGCGGGCGGGTCCGCCGCGTCGAGGAGGCCGTCGAGGTCGCCGGGGCGCAGCACGAGGGCGCCGGGGTGCCGGTCGCGCAGCCCGCGGAGCTGCTCCTCGCCGAGCCGGTAGTTGAGGGGGACGAACGGGACGCCCGCCAGCGCCGCGCCGAACAGCGCGACGGGGTAGGCGAGGTGGTTGGTGCCCAGGTACAGGACCGCCGGGTACTCCCGGAACCGATGCGCCGCGGAACGGGCGAGGCGCAGGAGCTCGGAGGCGGTGCAGGAGCGGCCGCCCGCCGCCCCGTCGCCCGCCGACACGGCCACCCGGTCACCCGCCGAGACCGCCATTTCGAGGATCATCGCAATGTTCATGAGAATGCTATTCTCGCTCAGGTAGATCCATATTAGCAAGAGAGGGGACACCGATGCAGATCAGCGGGAGCTCCGCGATCGTCGTCGGCGGCGCGGGCGGCCTCGGCGAGGCCACCGTGCGCCGCCTGCACGCGGCCGGCGCGAAGGTCGTCGTCGCCGACCTCGCCGACGAGAAGGGCAAGGCCCTCGAGGCCGAGCTGGGCGTCCGGTACGTGCGGACCGACGCCACCGAGGAGGCCGGCGTCGAGGCCGCGATCGCCGCCGCCGCGGACGCCGCCCCGCTGCGCGTCTCCGTCGACTGCCACGGCGGCCCGGCCACCGGCGGGCGGCTGGTGGGCAGGGACGGCTCCCCCCTCGACCTCGCGGGCTTCCGCAAGACCGTCGACGTGTACCTGACCGGCGTGTTCAACGTGATGCGCCTCGCCGCCGCCGCGATGGGCCGCCAGGACGACGTGGACGGCTCGCGCGGCGTCATCGTCAACACCGCGTCGATCGCCGCGTACGAGGGGCAGATCGGGCAGCTCCCGTACGCGGCCGCCAAGGGCGGGGTGGTCGGCATGACGCTCGTCGCGGCTCGCGACCTGTCCCCCCTCGGGATCCGCGTGGTCACCATCGCGCCCGGCACCTTCAACACCCCCGCCTACGGCGAGGCGGGCGACAGGCTCGAGGCGTACTGGGGACCGCAGGTCCCGCACCCGCGCCGCATGGGGCAGAGCCCGGAGTACGCGGCGCTCGTCGAGCACATCTGCGAGAACGACTACCTCAACGGCGAGGTCGTCAGGCTCGACGGCGCTCTGCGGTTCCCCCCGAAGTGAGACCGTCGTGAGGCCCCGGGAGCCGTGCGCGGCTCCCGGGGCCTTCTCATGTCACGTCACTCCGCGTTCTTGGCGAGCCGCGCCATGCTCGCCGCGAAGTCGTCCGTCTGGAACGACTGGTCCTCGGCGTTCAGCGCGAAGTCGAGGGTCGCGAGCACGGTCCGCTCGAGCTGGATGTTGAGGATGCGCTTGGTGCTCTCCACCGCCAGCCGCGGCAGGCCCGCGATGCGCTTCGCGCACGCCAGCGCATCGGTGAGCGGGTCGTCGACGACGTGGTTCGCGAGCCCCATCTCCAGCGCGCGGCGCGCGGGGATGCGCGCACCGGTGATCGCGTACTCCTTCGCGAACAGCAGGCTGGTGTGCAGCGGCCACGTCAGCGGGCCGCCGTCCGCCGCAACCAGGCCGACCTGCACGTGCGGGTCGGCGAGGTGGGCCGACTCCGCGAAGTAGGCGACGTCGCTGAGCGCGACCAGGCTGCACCCCAGCCCCACGGCGGGGCCGTTGACCGCGGCGACGACCGGCACCCGGCAGCGCGCCATGCCGAGCACGATGTCGCGGCCGTCCGCGAGCGACCTGGCGCGCAGCTCGGGATCGCCGCGCAGCTCCTCCAGGTAGGCGAAGTCCCCGCCCGCCGAGAACGCCTTGCCGCGCCCGGTCAGGACGGCCGCGCGGGCGTCGCGGTCCGCGGCGAGCCGCGGCCACAGCCGCGCGAGGCCCGCGTGCAGCGGGTCGTTGACGGCGTTGAGCGCGTCCGGGCGGTTCAGCGTGATGATCCGCACCGGGCCGTCCGCGGTGACGTCGATCTCGTCCGGCATGTCGTACACGGTGGGCTCCCTCGGCTTCAGACGGCGGGTCGGGCGGGCAGGCGCAGGATGCGCTGGGCGATGATGTTCTTCTGGATCTGCGAGGTGCCGCCCATGACGCTCTGGGCGCGGCTGTACAGGTAGGCGTGCAGCATCTCGGCGTCGCGGGTGCCGGCGACGGCCAGCGCCGCGTGCCCGACCGACTGCTCGGCCCACGTCATGAGCAGCTTGTCGAGAGACCCCTCGGGGCCGTGCGAGACGCCGTCGAGCCGTTCCGACAGCCGCCGCCGGACGTGCAGCCGCAGCATCTCCGTCTGGACGGCGGCCCACGCGAGCTCGTCCCGCGCCGTGCGGCCGAGTCCTCTCCCGTCCGGCCCCGTACCGTCCGGGGCGTCGCCGTCCGCGCGGGAGGCCAGCTCGCGGACGAGCTTGCCGTAGCGGGCGGAGAAGCCGAGCTCGGCGGGCTCGCGCTCGTGCCCGACGATCGTCATCGCCAGCGCCCAGCCCTCGCCGGGCGCCCCGACCATCCGGTCCGCGGGCACCCGCGCCCCGTCGAAGACGACCTGGCCGAACTCGGTGCTGACCCCGCTCATCATCGTCAGCGGCCGCTGCTCGATGCCCGGCTGCTTCATCGACACGATGAACCCCGACAGGCCCTTGTGGCGCGGGACGTCGCGCTCCGTGCGGGCCAGCAGCAGGCACCAGTCGGCGACGTCGGAGTAGCTCGTCCAGATCTTGTGCCCGTGGAGGACGTACTCGTCGCCGTCCCGGGTCGCGGTCGTGGTGAGGGACGCGAGGTCGGACCCGGCGCCGGGCTCGGAGAACCCCTGGCACCAGCGCTCGGTCCCGTCGATCATCCCCGGGAGGAACGCGCGCCGCAGTTCCTCGCTCCCGTGCCGGCCGAGGCCCTGCACGAGGTATCCGAGGCTCGGCCGGGGCGGGGCGCCCGCGCGGGCGAGCTCCTCGTCCAGGATCACGTCGTAGACGGGCGGCAGCTCGTGGCCGCCGTACTTCTTCGGCCACGACAGGCCGAAGAACCCGGCCGCGTACAGCGTCCGGTGCCATTCGCCCGCCCGCCGCCAGTACTCGTCCCCCGAGGTCGGGAACGTCCCGGCGCGTCCGGCCAGCCAGTCGCGCAGGCGGGCGCGGAACGCCGCCTCCTCCGGCGAGTCACGAAAGTCCAAGGTCGATCTCCTCCAGTCGCGCGGGGAACAGCTCGGCGGACGCCAGCGCCCGCCGCAGGTACACGTGGGCGAGGCAGTCCCAGGTGTTGCCGATGCCGCCGTGCACCTGCACCGCCGTCTCGCAGACCGTGCGCGCGGCCCGCGCGCAGTAGACCTTCGCGATCCGGGCGGCCCGCAGCGCCTCGTCCGCGGTCAGCTCGTCGACGGCCCAGGCCGCGTGCCGCAGGACGCTCACCGAGCCCTCGATCAGCGCGAGCCCCTCGGCGAGCGGGTGCGCGACCGCCTGGTAGGAGCCGATCGCCCTGCCGTACTGCTCGCGGACCCCGGCGTACTCGACGGCGAGCGCCAGCGCGCCGCGGGCCGTCCCGACGAGGTCGGCGGACGTGACGGCGAGCGCGAGCGCGAGCCGCCGCCCGGCGGCGTCCGGGTCCAGCCCGCCCGCGGGTTCGAGCGCGCCGACCTCCGCGGCGCGCCGGGTCAGGTCGGTCTCCGGGAGCGCCGCGCCGACGGGGCCGGCGAGGATCCGGCCGTCCCGGACGGCGAGGGCCCGTTCGGCGCCCGCCGCGTCCACGGCCTCGACCGTCCCGGCGGCCGTCCCGGCCGTGACGTCCACCGCGATCGTGCAGGCGTCGCCGACGTCGGCGTGCGGCCGCAGGTCGTCGGCCAGGACGGGCCCCGCGAAGGGGACGTCGACCAGCCCGCGGGCGAACTCCTCGGCGACGATCGCGACCTCCACGCCCGACGCGCCGTCGGAGCGCAGGGTCCGCCAGCCGGTCGCGGCGACCGCCTTCTCCAGCCGCGCGACGCGGCCGGCGTCGGCCAGGTCCTGGACGGACCGGGGGCCGAGGTCGTCCGCCAGCCGCGCGGCCGCGTCCCGCAGCTCGCGCTGTTCAGTGGTCAGTCGCGCGTCCATGACGCTCCTTGAGTACTCGGCGCAGCACCTTGCCGGAGGGCAGGCGGGGGATCTCGGGCACGACCACGACGCGGCGCGGCCGCTTGTAGCCGGCGAGCCGCTCGCCGACGTACGCGATCAGCTCCGCGGGGTCGGGCGGCGCGCCCTGCGCGGTGACGGCCGCGACGATCGCCTCGCCGTCGGCCTCGTCGGGCACGCCGAAGACGGCGCAGTCCGCGACGCCGGGGTGTCCGTGCAGGACGCCCTCGATCTCGGCGGGCGCGACCTGGAAACCCCGCACCTTGATCATTTCCTTGGACCGGTCGGTGAGCGTCAGCCAGCCGTCCGCGTCGATGCGCCCGACGTCGCCGGTGCGGTACCAGCCGTCGGCGAAAGCCTCGGCCGTCGCCTCGTCCGGCAGGTAGCCCGCCATCAGCGACTCCGCCCGCGCCTGGATCTCGCCGACCTCGCCGGGGCCGAGCGGTTCGCCGGTCTCCAGCGACACGGTCCGCAGCGTCACGCCGGGCACGGCGCGGCCCGCGCTGTCCAGCCGTGCGCCGTCGAGCGGGTTGCAGGTGATGACGGGCAGCTCGCTGGCCCCGTAGGCGGGCACCCAGCCGACGCCCGTCCGCCGGGTGACGGTCTCGGCGACGCTCGGCGTGACCGGCGTCGCGCCCCACATGATGAAGCGCAGCGAGGACAGGTCGTAGGACTCGAGGCCGGGATGGTTCGCGAGCGCCAGCGCGATGGGCGCGACGGCCATCTCGACGGTGATGCGGTCCGCCTGGATGTGGTGGAGCATCCGGTCGAGGTCGAAGCGGCGGTGCAGCCGCAGCCACGCCCCCGTGTCCAGGGCGGTGACGATGTTGAGCAGGCCGAGGATGTGCGAGGGCGGGGTCGTGATCTGGATGCGGTCGCGGGCGGTCAGCGCGAGGGCGTCCCGCCAGTGCCGGACGGCGGCGGCGAACGAGCCGTGCGTGTGCCGCACGGCCTTCGGCATGCCGGTCGTGCCGGAGCTGAACACCAGGACGGCGTCCGCGTCGGGGTCGGGGTCCTTGTAGTCGGCCGCGACGGGCTCGACGGGCTCGACGGGCTCGTCGAGGTGCAGCATCGGCATCAGCCCGGCGAGCACCGGGTGGTCGCCGACCGCGTGCGCGGGCTCGGTGATCTCCAGGGCGTGCGCGACCTCGGTGCGCTTCCACGCCGGGCTGAGCAGGACGACCGCCGCGCCGAGCTTCCACACGGCCCGGACCGCGACGACGAACTCGGGGCGGTTGGACGACATGAGCGCCACCCGCCGCCCGGCCCGCACGCCCCGCTCCGCGAGCGCGGCCGCGAGGCCGTTCGCCAGCGCGTCCAGCCGTTCCGCGCTGTACTCGCGGTCGCCCTCGCCGGACTCGGGGTCGGCGAAGACGAGCGCGATCCGCTCTCCGGCGTCCGGAGAGCGCGGATCAGGGGACGACATTGAGAGTCTCCCGTTCAGAAAAAGAGAATTTAATTCTCATCATGTTAGAGCGTCCCGCCGTGCTCGCCCAGCCGGGGCGGCGGCCGGTGCTCCGGCTCGTGGCCCGCGACGCGTACCGGGCAGCGGACGAGCCGGAACCCGCCGGCGTCCACGATCGCCTCGGGGGTCGCGGCGAGCGCCTCCGGGAGCGTGCGCACCGCCGCCGCCGGGACGCCCAGGGGGCGCAGCCGCGCCTCCCACCCGGCGGCGGTGTCGGCCGCCAGCGCCTCGGTGACGGCCTTCAGCACCTCCTCGCGCCGCACCGCCCGCTCCCCCATCGTCGCGAACCCCGCGATCCCGGCCTCCGCCGCGAACGACCGCCAGAACGCGTCGTGGGTGATGAACAGCGCCAGGTACCCCTCCGCCGTCGGGAAGAGCTGGGCCGGGACGTAGTAGGAGTGCGCGCCGTTCGCCAGCCGCCGGGGCTCGACGCCCTCGTTGAGGTACGCCGCGGCCCGGTAGTTGAGCTGCGACAGCATCACGTCGCGCAGCGACACCTCCACCTGCCCGCCGCGCCCCGAGACGATCTGGGCGAGCAGGCCGAGCGCCGCCGTCAGCCCCGCCGAGTTGTCGGCCGAGGAGTACCCGGGCAGCGTCGGCGGCCCGTCCGGGTCGCCGGTCAGCGCCGCGATGCCGGTGGCCGCCTGGATCACGTAGTCGAAGGCCGGGTCGTCCCCGGCGTCCAGGCCGAACCCGGTGACGGCGACGCAGACGATCCGCTCGTTCCACCGCCGCAGCGCCTCGTAGGTCAGCCCGTACTTGTGGATCGCCGACGGCTTCAGGTTGACCAGCAGCGCGTGCGCGTCCGCCGCCAGCTCGCCCAGCCGCGCCCGCCCCGCCTCGGTGCCGAGGTCCAGCCGGACGCTGCGCTTGCCCCGGTTGAGGCTCGCGAAGTAGGCGTCGCTCACCTGCCGGGAGATGTCGCCGCCCGGCGGTTCGAGCTTGACGACGTCGGCGCCGAGGTCGGCGAGCATCATCGTCGCGTACGGGCCGGCCAGCATGTGGCCGACCTCCAGGACGCGGATCCCCGCCAGCGGCCCGGCGCCGGCCCCGGGGGCCGCGGTCATCGCAGGTCCGCCGCGATCCCGGCGAGCACCTCGCGGGTCCGGCGCTTGGACGCGACGAGCCGCTCGCGGCCCTCGCCGATCGGCAGCAGGCGCACCGACAGGTCGGTGACGCCCGCGTCGGCGAACCGCCGGAACCGCGCCGCGATGGCCTCCTCGTCGCCCGCCGCGCACAGGTCCCCGACGTCCTTCGCGTCGCCGTAGTCCAGGAGCCGCTGGTAGTTGGGGGATATCTCCGCCTCCCCGAGGATCCGGTTGGCGCGCTCGCGGGCCGCATCGACCTCGGACGGCCCGCACAGGCACACCGGGATGCCCGCGACGATGCGCGGCGCGGGCCGTCCCGCGTCCTCGGCCGCCTTGGTGATGCGGGGCGCGACGTGCTCGGCCACCGCGCGCTCGTCGGCCATCCACAGGACGGTTCCGTCGGCGCGCTCGCCCGCGATCCGCAGCATGACCGGGCCGAGCGCCGCGAGCATGACCGGCATCCGCGCGACGGGCCCGATGCCGAGCGGGTTGTGCACGGCGAACGTGTCGTTCTCGACGTCGACGTCCCCGGGGCCCCGCAGGGCCACGTCCAGGACGTCCAGGTAGTCGCGGGTGTACGCGGCGGGCCTCTCGTACGGCAGCCCGAGCATGTCCTTGATGATCCAGTGGTGCGACGGGCCGACGCCGAGGGTGAGCCGCCCGCCCGCGGCGGCCTGCGCCGACAGCGCCTGCCGCGCCAGCGCGATCGGGTGCTGCGCCTGCAGCGGGACGACCGCGGTCCCGAGCTCGATCCGCCGGGTGCGCGCGCCCATCAGGGACGCCGCCACCAGGGCGTCGAAGTCCGTCGGGACCTGCGGGACCCAGGCGGTGTCGAGCCCGGCCTCCTCGGCCCACAGCACGTCGTCGATCATCCGCCCGACCTTCTTGGCCGAGTCGCCCCGCTCCGGCCCGATCATCACGCCGACCCGCACAATGCCTCCTACGTCAGTGAAAGTTGGTCGTTCGGACCGGGAACTAGGCCGGCGTCCCGGTGAGCGCGCGGACCTCCGCCACGATGGCGTCGAGGGCGGTGCCGGTCGGGAAGACGGCGGCGGCGCCCGCGTCGGTCAGCTTGGGGACGTCGGCCGCCGGGATCGTCCCGCCGACGATGACGGCGATGTCGCCCGCGTCGGCCTCCCGCAGCGCCGCGACGGTGCGGCCGGTCAGCGCGACGTGCGCCCCCGACAGGATGCTCAGCCCGACGACGGCGACGTCCTCCTGCACGGCGATCGCCGCGATGTCCTCGACGCGCTGCCGGATGCCGGTGAAGACGACCTCGAAGCCGGCGTCGCGCAGCGCCCGCGCGACGATCTTGGCGCCCCGGTCGTGGCCGTCCAGGCCGGGCTTCGCCACCAGTACTCTCGCGGGCATCAGAACACCACCGGTTGCCGGAATTCGCCCCAGACCGCCTTGAGCGCGGCGACCATCTCGCCGACCGTGCAGTACGCGGCGGCGCAGTCGATCAGGGGATGCATGAGGTTGGCGTCGCCCTCCGCCGCGCGGGACAGGTCGGCGAGCCGGGCGCGGACGGCCGCGTCGTCGCGGTCGGCCTTGACCTTCGCGAGCCGTTCGAGCTGCCGCTCGCGGCCCGCCCGGTCCAGTTCGTAGGTCGCGAGCTCGGGCGGGGGTTCGGCGGAGACGAACCGGTTCACCCCCACGATCGGCTTCGTGCCCGCCTCGATCTCCCGGTGCAGGGCGTACGCCTCGTCGGCGATGAGGCCCTGCAGGTAGCCGTCCTCGATGGCCCGGACCATGCCGCCGTGCCGTTCGAGGTCGTCCATGATCTCGACGATCCGCGCCTCGGTCTCGTCGGTGAGCGCCTCGACGAAGTAGGAGCCGCCGAGCGGGTCGGCGACGCGGGTGACGCCGGTCTCGTGCGCGAGGATCTGCTGGGTGCGCAGCGCGAGCGTCGCCGACTCCTCGCTGGGCAGCGCGAACGGCTCGTCCCAGGCGGCGGTGAACATCGACTGGACGCCGCCGAGCACCGAGGCCATCGCCTCGTAGGCGACCCGGACGACGTTGTTGCGGGCCTGCGGCGCGTACAGGGACGCGCCGCCCGCGACGCAGCCGAAGCGGAACATCGACGCCTTGTCGGTGGTGGCGCCGTACCGTTCCCGGACGATCGTCGCCCAGCGCCGCCGTCCCGCCCGGTACTTCGCGATCTCCTCGAAGAAGTCGCCGTGGGTGTAGAAGAAGAACGAGATCTGCGGGGCGAACTCCTCGATCGACATGCGGCCGCGCTCGAGCACGGCGTCGCAGTAGGCGACCCCGTCGGCGAGCGTGAACGCCATCTCCTGGACGGCGTTCGCGCCGGCGTCGCGGAAGTGCGCGCCCGCGACCGAGATCGCGTTGAACTTCGGCACCTCCGCCGCGCAGAACTCGATCGTGTCGGCGATCAGCCGCAGCGACGGCTCCGGCGGCCAGATCCAGGTGCCGCGGGACGCGTACTCCTTGAGGATGTCGTTCTGGATCGTCCCGGTGAGCTTCTCCCGGGGGACGCCCTTGCGCTCGGCGGCGGCCACGTAGAACGCCAGCAGGATCGCGGCGGTCCCGTTGATGGTGAAGCTGGTGCTGATCTTGTCGAGCGGGATGCCGTCGAACAGGATCTCGGCGTCGGCCAGGGTGTCGACGGCGACGCCGACCCGGCCGACCTCCTCGCTCACCTCGGGGTCGTCGGAGTCGTGGCCGCACTGCGTCGGCAGGTCGAGCGCCACCGACAGCCCGGTGCCGCCCTGGTCCAGCAGGTACCGGTAGCGGCGGTTGGACTCCTCGGCCGTCCCGAAGCCCGAGTACTGCCGGAACGTCCACAGCCGCCCGCGGTACCCGGACGGGTAGTTGCCGCGCGTGAAGGGGAACTTCCCCGGGTCGGGCGGATCGGCGCCCCGGTCCGCCGGTCCGTAGACCGGGCGGAGCGGGATGCCGGACGAGGTCTGCACGATGTCGTTCATCGACGGATACGCTACTTCCAGAAAATGAGAATGCCAATACCGCCAGCGAGAGTCCGCAGATCACGCGTGGGCCGCGTGCTCGACGCACCCGCCGAGGGCTCTCTCCCGGGCCCCCGCGGGCGCGTCATCGCAGCCGGTCCTTCATGACCTTCCCGGTGGCGTTGAGCGGGAGCCCGTCGCGGAACACCACGTGCTTCGGCACCTTGTAGCCGGCCATCCGCTCGCGGCTCCACGCGATCAGCTCGTCCTCGGTGAGGTCGCCGCGCCGGACGACGAACGCCTTGCCGACCTGCCCCAGCCGCGCGTCGGGCACGCCGATCACCGCGGCCTGCGCCACCGCCGGATGCTCCAGCAGGAAGCCCTCGATCTCGGCCGGGTAGGCGTTGAAGCCGCCGACGATGAACATGTCCTTCTTGCGGCCGGCGATCCGCACGTACCCGCGGTCGTCGATCGTGCCGAGATCGCCGGTGTGCAGCCAGCCGCCGGCGTCGATCGCCGCGGCCGTCGCCTCCGGGTCGTCGAGATAGCCGCGCATGACGCTGTATCCGCGGACGAGCACCTCGCCGTCGTCGGCGATGCGGACCTCGACGCCGTCGCAGGGGGTGCCGACGGTCGTCGCGATGTCCTCGAACGAGTCGCCGGGCCTGGACGCGGTGACCGTCCCGGCCTCGGTGAGCCCGTACCCGGTCATGATCGACCGGAAGGGCAGCTCGCCGCGGACCCGGCGGATCAGCTCCACCGGGATGTCGGCGGCGCCGGTCACGGCGGCGCGCAGGGACGACAGGTCGCGGCCGTCCTTCGCCTCCAGCAGCGAGTGGTAGAGCGTGGGCGGGCCGGGCAGCATCGTGACCCGCTCGCGCTCGACCAGCTCGAGGACCCGGTCCACGTCGAACACCGGGACGGGCAGGATCGTCGCGCCGCGGATCATCGACGCGACGCAGCCCGCCTTGTACCCGAACGTGTGGAAGAACGGGTTGACGATCAGGTACCGGTCGCCTTCCCGCAGGTCGGCGAGGTCGCACCATTCGGCGTACAGCCGGAGCGTCTGGCCGTGGTCCATCATGACGCCCTTGGGCCGGCCGGTCGTGCCCGAGGTGTAGACGATGTCGGCGATGTCGTCGCGGCGGACGTCCGCCTCGAACGGCGACCCGCTCGCGAGGAAGCCCGACGTCAGGTCGATCACCGGGACGCCGTCCGGCGCCGCGTACTCCCGCCCGAGGAAGCCCTGCCGGACGAGGACGGCCTTGGCGCCGCTCCGCCGGATGATGTCGGCGGCCTCCTCCGTCTTGAACCGGGTGTTGACCGGGACCAGCACGCCGCCCGCGGTCACCAGGCCGAACGCCGCGATGATCCACTCGGCGGAGTTCGGCGCCCAGACCGCGACCCGGTCGCCCTTGCCGACGCCCTGCGCCCGGAAGGCGCCCGCGGCCGTGCGGACCCGCTCGGCCAGCTCGGCGAACGTGAGCCGCAGCGGCCCGTCGACGACCGCCTCGGCGTCACCGAAGCGGTCGCCCGCACTCTGCACGAGCCGCGGGATCGTCTCCCACGCCATGATCAGACCGACAGCAGGCGGGCGAGGTTGCCGCCCATGATCTTGGCCTGGTCGGCCTCCGACAGCCGGTCCTTGTCCAGCGCGTCGACGTAGGTGACCGGGTCGGCCAGGCCCTCGGGATGCGGGTAGTCCGAGCCGAACAGCACCTTCTCGACGCCGATCAGGTCGGCGAGCGCGGCCATGTCCTCCTCCCAGAAGGGGCTGACGTGGACGTTGCGCTTGACGGCCTCGACCGGGTCCTCGGTGAACGCCTCCGGGGCCTTCTTGTGGACGTCGGCCAGGTTGTTCAGCAGCGGCTCCACCCAGGACGAGCCGTTCTCGATGACGGCGATCTTCAGCTCGGGGAACCGCGACAGCAGCCCGTGGCAGGCCATCGAGCCGACCGCGTCGGTGACCGGGCGCCACTCGTTGAGCATCCGGAACGCGTTCGTCTTGAAGGGCAGCATCTCCGCGCCGTGGCCCTCCCAGTCGTTGGCGTACCGGCTGTAGCCGCTGTCGGACGAGTGCATGCCGACGAGCACGCCCTCCTCCTGCACCCGCTTCCAGAACGGGTCGAACTCCGGCAGGGCGAACGAGCGCGGGCCCCGGAAGCCGGGCACCGGCGCGGGCCGGATCAGGACCGTCTTCGCGCCGCGCTCCAGGCACCACTCCAGCTCCTCGATCGCCTTCTCGACGATCGGCAGGCTGATGACGGGCGTGGTGAAGATGCGGTCCTTGTAGTTGAACGACCAGGTCTCGTGCAGCCACCGGTTCAGCGAGTGGACGACCACGTGGATGAGCTCCGGGTCGTCGCGCATGCGCTCCTCGATGAGGCTGGCGAGCGTCGGGAACATCAGCGTGCGCTGGATGCCCAGCTCGTCCATGAGCTCCAGGCGCGGCGCCGGCTCCCGGAAGGCGGGGATGGAGCGCATCGGCTCGCCGAAGATCTCGCGCTTGCTCTTGCCGTCGGGGTTCCCGTTGCGGAAGTAGTCCTCCATCGCCCCGGGGCGCGCGACCACGTCGAACGTGGGATTGGGGATGTAGTCGCTGATCTGGCCGCGGACGGCGATCTTGGTGCGTCCGCGGACGTCGACGTATTCGATCACGCCCTTGTACGGCTCCGGGAGGAACTTGGTGAGGGCCTCCTTGGTCTCGTACAGGTGGTTGTCCGCGTCGAAGAGGGGATAGGGCAGCTCGCGAGACGGCATGAGAGATCCTCCTTTGCGATTCCTGAGAATAGTATTCTCACTACTCATGCGCCGCAATGTCTCTGCGGAGAACGAACTTCTGGATCTTGCCGCTGGCGGTCCGCGGGAAGTCGGCGACCTCGCGCATCTCCTCCGGCCACTTCTGCCTGGCCAGCCCGGCCTTCTCCAGGTGCGCCCCGATCTCCTCCAGTGTCGGCGCGCGCTCCCCCGGCCGCGGCCGGACGACCGCCGCGGCGTGCTCGCCGAGCCGCGCGTCCGGCGCGGACACGACGGCGACCTCGGCGACGCCCGGCATGCCGAGCAGCAGGTCCTCGACCTCGGGCGCGCTGATGTTCTCGCCGCCGCGGATGATGACGTCGGCCTTGCGGTCGGTGATCGTGAGGTAGCCGTCGTCGTCGAGCTCGCCGATGTCGCCCGTCCGGTACCAGCCCTCGCCGTCGAAGGCCGCCTCGGTGAGCGCCGGATCGGTGTAGCCGACGCACAGGTCGGGCCCGCGGCTGAGGATCTCGCCGTCGCCGTCCAGCCGGACCTCCACGCCGGGCAGGGGGTCGCCGTCGGTGAACAGCCGCTTGGCCTCCGGCGCGGTGTGCCGGGACCCGGTGATCGACGGGTGCTCGGTGCTGCCGTAGGAGCGGAACACCGTGATGCCGAGGTCCGCGAGCCGGGTGGTGACGGCCGCCGGGACCGACGAGCCGCCGAGCCCCGCGTACCTCATGTGCGCCAGGTGCCCGGGCGTGAAGTCCGGGTGGTCGAGGAGGCTCGTCACGAAGTACGTCGCGCCGCCCCCGACGGTCAGCCCGTCGTCCTTCATCAGGCGCAGCGCCTCGGCCGGGTCCCACACGTCGGCGAGGTTCACGGGCGTGCCGTCCAGCACGGGGATCAGGACGGCGTTCACCATGCCGATGAAGTGGCCGACGGGGGCGGCGGTGAGCTGCCGCCCGCGATCCGGCGGGTAGAGGTCCCGGGCGAGCTGGCGCGCTTCGCAGCCGAGCGTCCGGTGGCTGTGCACGACGCCCTTCGGGTCGCGCGTGGTGCCGGAGGTGAAGGCGATCAGCGCGGGGGCGTCCGGGTCGGTGCGGGCGGTCCCCGGCAGCGGGTCCGGCAGCGGCTCGGCGGCCAGCAGGTCCTCGAAGTCCCGGCCGACGACCCCGACGATCGGGACGTCCGCGCACAGGTCGTCGCGGAACTCCGTGCGCCCGAACCGCTCGGCCCCGACGAACACGCGCGGCCGGACGGAATCGAGGATGTAGCCGACCTCCTTGCGGCCGTAGAAGTGCACGATCGGCACCACGGCCGCGCCGAGGAACGCCGATGCCCAGAAGACCGCGGCGGCCTCCATCCAGTTGGGCAACTGGAACGCGACGACGTCGCCCGGGCCCACGCCGCGCGCGCGGAGCCCGCCGGCGAGCCTGCGGGCGACCAGCTCGACGTCGCGGAAGGCGCCCGACCAGGGACGGACGGACGAGTGGACGCGGAACTCGGCGTCCGGTGCGGCCCGCAGGCCGCGCACCAGGAGGTCGCCGATGGTGTCGCGGGTCCACCAGCCCGCCGCCTCATAGCGCTCGGCGAGTTCTGCGGGGATCGGGCGGGCGCGGAACCCGCTGAGGGCGTGGTCGGGCATGGCGGCAGCTCCTGGATCTCGAATCGAGAATTGCACTCTCCCAGATCGAGAAGATAGATTCCATACATGGCACGAGACCATGGCTTCCATCCGGTCCGGATCACGCGGGTCGTGGACGAGACGGCCGACGCGCGCACCTTCGTGCTCGACGCGCCGTGGCCGTACCGGGCAGGGCAGTTCGTGACGTTCCGGGCGTGCGGGGTGCTGCGCAGCTACTCGATGTCCAGCTCCCCCGACACCGACGGCGAGCTGATGACGACGGTGAAGCGGGTCCCGGGCGGCCTGGTGTCCAACTGGATGCTCGACAACCTGGCGGCGGGCGACGTCGTCGAGGTGACGCGCCCGGCCGGGGTCTTCTGCCTGCGGGAGACGTCCGCGCCGCTGGTGGCGTTCTGCGGCGGGAGCGGCGTCACGCCCGTCCTCTCCCTGGTCAAGAGCGCACTCGCGACGACCCGGCGGCGGGTCCGGGTGCTGCTCGCCAACCGGGACGCCGACGCGATCATCTTCCGGTCCGCGCTGGCCGGGCTCGCCGGGCGGCACCCCGACCGCCTCGAGGTCCACCACCACCTGGACGTCCTGAACGGCTTCGTCACCGAGACGCAGGTCCGCAACTTCGTGAACGTCGACACGCACGCCGACTTCTACGTGTGCGGGCCCCCGCCGTTCATGGACCTGACGGAGCGCGCGCTCCGCGCCCACGGCGCGGGCGCCGACCAGATCTTCGTCGAGCGCTTCGGCACGGCGGGCGCGTCCTCCGCCGAGCGTGCGGCCCCGGCGCGGGCCGCACGCGCCGAGCCCGCCGCCGAGGCGGCGGAGGAGCCGCGCGAGGACGGGACGGTCACGATCGTCCTCAACGGCAAGAAGCGCACGGTCCCCCGGCACCCGGGCGAGACGCTGCTGGAGAGCGCGCGCCGCGCGGGTCTCGCCCCGCCGTTCTCCTGCGAAGCCGGGAACTGCGCCACCTGCATCGCCCAGATCACCGCGGGCGAGGCGAAGATGCGGGTCAACAACGCCCTGGACGACGACGAGGTGGCCGGCGGGCTCGTCCTCACCTGCCAGGGCGAGCCCGTGTCCGCCGATGTCACCGTCGTCTACGAGGACTGAGCCCGGTCTCGGGCGGTTGGAGCACCCTGAATGGTCGATCTCGAACTGGACGCGGGGCTGGCGGTCATCACCATCGACCGCCCGGAGGCGCGCAACGCCATCGCGCCCGCCACCATGGACGAACTGGACAAGGCCATCGACGCGGCCGCGGGTGCGCACGCGCTCGTCGTCCGCGGGGCCGGCGACCGCGTGTTCGTCTCGGGCGGCGACCTGAAACAGCTCGCCGCGATCCGCACCGAGGAGGACGCGACGGCGATGGCGCTGCGGATGCGCGGCGTCTGCGACCGGCTCGCCGCGTTCCCCGCCCCGGTGATCGCCGCGTTGAACGGCCACGCGCTGGGCGGCGGCGCCGAAGTCGCGGTCGCCGCCGACATCCGGATCGCGGCCGACGACGTCACCATCGGTTTCACCCAGTCGAAACTGGCGATCATGCCGGCCTGGGGCGGCGCCGAACGGCTCGCCGCGCTGGTCGGCCGCGGCCGGGCGCTGCTGCTCGCCGGAGCCGGTGAGACGCTGGACGCGGCCGAGGCGGAGCGCGTCGGGCTGGTGGACCGGGTCGTCCCGCGGGCGACCTTCGAGCAGGACTGGCGTGCCCTGGCCCGCTCGCTCGCGCACCCGCCCGCCCGCGAGATCAAGCGGGTCGCGGCGGGCGCGGGCGCGGACGAGGCCGCGCGCGCGTTCGCGCGGCTGTGGGTGGCCGACGAACACTGGCAGGCGGTGGAAAGGATGACGCGACGTGGCAAGTGACCGGCTGACCGACGGCGGCGCGCCGGCCGGCGGCGCGCTCGACGGTGCGCTCGGCGAGGCGGCGGGCGGCCTGCGGCTCCAGGAGAGCTCGATGGGCCCCGTCCTGCGTCCCCCGGGCCGCGCCGACAAGATCGTCCTATACCTGCGCGGGGACCGGCCGCACCCGGCGGCGCCGGCGTCGGTCCCCGAACCGTACGGGCGCCTCGCGCTGCGGGCGAACGCCGTGGTGGCGTTCCCCCGCCACCGCGCCGAGTTCCCCGCCGCGCTCGACGACGTGCACGACGCCTACGAGCGGGCCCGCGCGGAGGGCCCGGTCATGCTGGCCGGCGACCGGCTCGGCGGGGGGCTCGCGGCGGCGCTGCTGGTCCGGCTGCGCGACACCGGGGCCCCTCCGCCCGCCTGCGCGGTGCTGGTCTCGGCGCTGCTCGACCTCACGCTGGAGGCGCCGAGCCTGCTGCTCAACGCCGCCGCCGACCCGTCGTTCGACCTGGACGTCCTGCGGGAGCGGGTGGCGCGGCACGCCGGGGACACGCCCCGCACCGACCCGCTGCTGAGCCCGCTGCACGCCAACCTGCACGGCTTCCCGCCGCTGCGGCTGCTCACCGCCGGGACCGACCCCCTGCTGGACGACTCCCTGTCGTTCGCCGCCCGCGCGGCCCGCTCCGGCGTCACGGTCGACCTGCGGGTCCTCCAGGACGCCGTGGACCTGCGTACCGCGTTCGTCCCCGCCGTGGCCGACTTCATGGACGTGTGGGGCCCGCGGGCCGATCCGTCCGATCCGTCAGAAGACGCGCGGGAACGTGGTTGGCCCACCCGGATCCGGGCCAGTTGAACCAGCCCGACGACGCGGACGTCCCGCCGTCGGGGTGCAGCGTCGCCCCCGTCACGTAGGCCGACAGGCCCGACGCCAGGAACACCACGCACCCCGACACGTCCGTGACCTCGCCCGCCCGGCCCATCGGGATGGCGGCGCGCAGCCCGCCCTCGGTCGACAGCGCCCCGTCCCCGTGGGTGAAGCGCGCCATGTTCGGCGTCGGCGTGAAGTCCGGGGCGACGTTGTTGACGCGGATGCCGTCCGGGGCCAGCTCGACGGCGAGCGTCCGCGCGAACTGCTCCACGGCCGCCTTGGCCGCCGCGTAGACGGCGAAGCCGGGCGCCGCCCGGTGCGCCTCGATCGTCGTCATGTTCACGATGCTGCCGCCGCGCCCGCCCGCCCGCATCCGCGGGATCGCGAGCGAGCAGGCGTCCAGCACGTGCAGCAGATTGGCGCGCAGCAGCGCGTTCCAGCCCTTCTCGTCCGTGTCGGTGAACGGGGCGCGGAAGGTGCCGCCGGCGACGTTGACGAGGGTGTCGAGCCGTCCCCAGCGCGCGTCGGCGGCGGCGAACAGCGCCTCCAGCGCCGCGTGGTCGCGGGCGTCGCCGTGGTGGACGATCGCGTCGCGGCCCCGCTCGGCGAGCGCGCCCCGCAGCCGCTCCGCCGCCTCCCCGTCACGGTCGAGCACGGCGGGGCGGACGCCGTTGGCCGCGAGGTCGGCGACGACCGCCTCCCCGAGCCCGCCCGCCCCGCCGGTGACCACGGCGACGGTCCCGTCCAGTCCCGCGCGTTCCTCGAACCACCCCACGGCCGTCACCGTCCCGCCGGCAGGTACGTCGCGCCGAACGCCTCGAGCCAGTCGAGGGTGGCCCGCGCGGAGCCCGTCCGGCTCGACACCAGCAGCCAGGTCACGCCCGCCTTCTCGATCTCGGCGAACGCCTCCCGGTGCCGGTCCGCGTCGGCGTCCGGGTTCGCGATGCCCTCGCCCCGGTAGGAGTGCAGGACGTCGATGGGCTCGTCGCGTCCCGCCTCGGCGGCGGCCGTGCGCAGCGCGGTGACGGCGTCGGCCAGCTCGCCCAGCGTGCCCAGGGCGGGCGTGCGGGCGGTGGCGCTGAGCCGCGCGCCGCCGGACATCGGCATCCAGCCCTGGGCGCGCCGCGCGACGCGGCGGCGGCTCAGTTCGGAGTTGCCGCCGATCCAGATCGGGATCGGGTCCTGCGCGGGACGCGGGCGCGCGACCACGTCGCGGGCGCTGAAGTGCCTGCCCTCGTAGGAGAACGGTTCGCCGCTCCAGTGCATCGGGAGCACGTCGAGGGCCTCGTCGAACAGGGCGTTGCGCTCGTCCATGTCGACGCCGAGCGCGTGGAACTCGCTCTTCTGGTAGCCGGCGCCGAGCCCGAGGATCAGCCGCCCGTCCGACAGCCTGTCGAGCGTCGCCGCGGCCTTGGCCAGCAGGAACGGGTTGCGGTAGGGGGCGACCGCCAGGTGGGTGAGCAGCCGCAGCCGGACGGTCGCCGCGGCGACGTGCCCGAGCGCGACGAACGGGTCGAGCGTCTGGTGCCCGCCCGAGTGCAGCCAGCGGGCGCCCGGCACCGGATGCTCGCTGAGCGAGAACCCGTCGAATCCGGCCTTCTCCGCCGCGGCCGCCACCTTGTGCAGCGGCCCGGCGTCCAGGACGTCGCCGTCGGGGCCGCCCGCCTCCGGGTAGTGAAAGACGAAGCGCATTCTCTCTCCTCACGCGGGCTTCTGACGCGGGCTTCTCATGCGGCCGCCAGCGCGGTCCCGCGCGTCCCGCCTCCGGGGAGGACGGTGCGCGCGACCGGCCGGCGGCCGACGGCGGCGGTCAGGCCTTCGCGGCGGCGGCCACGGCCGCGCGGGCCCGGCTGCGGTAGCCCTCCAGCTTCTCGGACGGGTCGATGACGCGGTGGCTGCGCGACCGGATCGACACGTCGTGGCCGGCGGCCGCGGCGCGCAGCGCCCCGACCGTGGCACGCTCCTTCGGGACGTGCGCGAACGGGTCGAACGAGTACCAGCGCATGGCGTTCTCGTGCGTCATCTTGTCGATGTCGTCGTCGGGGACGTGGCAGTCCGTGAGGACCTTGTGGAGCTCCTCGGGCGCGTCCGGCCACATCGAGTCGCTGTGCGGGTAGTCGGCCTCCCAGCAGATGTTGTCGATGCCGATGTCGTGCCGCAGCCGCACGCCGAGCGGGTCGCTGATGAAGCAGGTCAGGAAGTGCTCGCGGAACACCTCGCTGGGCAGCCTGCCGCCGAAGTCCTGCAGCGTCCACGTCGCGTGCATCTCGAACGTCCGGTCGACGCGCTCCATGAAGTACGGGATCCAGCCGGTGCCGCCCTCCGACAGCGCGATGCGGATGCCGGGGAACTCCTTGATCACCCGGGACCACAGCAGGTCCGCCGCCGCCTGCACGATGTTCATCGGCTGGAGCGTGATCATGACGTCCGGCGGCGAGTCGGCCGCGGGGATCGACAGGCGCCCGGACGAGCCGATGTGCACGTTCAGGACCGTGCCGGTGTCGACCAGCGCGCGCCACAGCGGGTCCCAGTGGTCGCTGTGGAAGCTCGGGTACCCCATCGCCGCCGGGTTCTCGCTGAACGTCAGCGAGCGGCAGCCCTTCTCGGCGACCCGCCGCACCTCCGCCGCGCACGCCTCCGGGTCCCAGATGACCGGCAGCGCCATCGGGATGAAGCGGCCCGGGTGGGCGGCGCACCACTCGTCGATGTGCCAGTCGTTGTACGCGCGCACCAGCGACAGCGAGAAGTCGGCGTCCTCGGTCGCGAACAGGCGGGCCGCGAACCCCGGGAACGACGGGAAGTTCATCGACGCCAGGATGCCGCCCGCGTTCATGTCCTTGACGCGCTCGTCCACGTCGTAGCAGCCGGGCCGGATCTCGTCGAGTCCCTGCGGCTCCAGCCCGTACTCCTCCTTGGGGCGGCCCGCCACCGCGTTCAGCGCCGCGTTCGGGATCACCGTGTCGCGGAACTTCCACACGTCCGTGCCGTCCTCCCGGTGGACGAGCTGCGGCGCGTCCTTCTTGTACTTCTCCGGGAGGTGGTTCACGAACATGTCCGGCGGTTCGATGATGTGGTCGTCCACGCTGATCAGGATCAGATCGTCCTTGTTCACGGGAGCACTCCGTTCAGTCGTTGTCTTCTCGGGTCGGTTCGGCCGTCTCCGGCCCGCCCGGCCGCGCCTCCCCCGGTCCCGCCTCGACCGACAGGGTCAGGCGGGCGAACCAGAAGCGGAGGACGTTGGCGAGCGTGTACCGCAGGTAGAGGGCGCTGCCGACGATGCAGCCGCAGACGCCCGCGATCCCCACGGCCTGCGCGTCCCGCTGGGCCAGTGAGTCGGCGGTGCCCCGGGACAGGAAGAAGGACGCGACGCCCGCCGCGAGACCCGCCGCCATGAGGACGACGCCGACCTGGAGCCAGAGCCGGGCGCGTCCCGCCGACGGGTCGGGGATCCTCATCTCGGCGAGCTGGCGGACGAACCGGTCGGCGCGGGTCTCCCCCGCCGTCGCCGGATCGGCCGGCCCGGTCGCCCGCGGCGCGGACGCCGCGGCCGTCGTGGATGTCTCGGTCATGTCGCACTTCCCAGGTAGAGGGCCGAGAGATCGGCCAGGAGGTCGTCGCCGGGCGCGTCCACGCGCTCGATCCGGCCGTTCACCATCACCGCGGCCAGGTCGCAGATCTCCATCACGGTGCTGGCGAACTGCTCGACGACCAGGACGGCGACGCCCGTCCGCGCGATCTCGACGACCAGTTCGTACAGTTCGGCGACCACCAGCGGCGCGAGGCCCATGGACAGCTCGTCGATCAGCAGGACGGCCGGGTCGGTGGCCAGCCCGCGGGCCAGCGCGAGCATCTGCTGCTCGCCGCCGGACATGGTCCCCGCGGTCTGCCGCCGCCGCTCGGCCAGCTTGGGGAACCGGGCGTAGGCGATCTCCTCCACCGCGGCGCGGTCGGCGCCGGTGAAGGTCATCATCCGCAGGTTCTCCCGGACGGTCAGGTTCGGGAAGATCCCCCGCCCCTCGGGGATCAGGCACACCCCGCGGCGCGCCAGCTCCACGGGGTCGGCGCCCGCGAGGGCCCGGCCGCCGACGCGGACGTCGCCGCGGTCGGCCGGGTGCAGCCCCGCCGCGACGTTCAGGGTCGTGGTCTTGCCCGCGCCGTTCGGGCCGAGCAGGGCCACGATGCGTCCCGCGCCCACGGCCAGGTCCACGCCGTGCAGCACCGATATGCGGCCGTAGGACGCGTGGACACCGGACATTTCGAGCAGGCCGGGCGCGGCGCCGGCGCGCGGAGCGGGTGCGGTCATGACGGGGCCCCCAGATAGGCGTCCAGTACGGCCGCGTCGGCGCGGATCCGGTCGGGCGGGCCGCTGGCGATCAGCCGGCCGAGGTCCAGGACGTGCACGACGTCGCACGCCTCCATCACCAGCCGCATGTCGTGCTCGACGAGGACGACCGCGAGGCCGTCCGCGGCGAGTTCGGTCAGCAGCTCCCCGAACCGCCCGGTCTCGTGCTCGTCCTGGCCGGAGGCGGGCTCGTCCAGCAGCAGGGCCTTGGGCCGGACGGCGAGCGCCCGGCCCAGCTCGACGAGGCGGGCCCGGCCGGTCGGGACGGAGTCGGCGCGGACGTCGGCGATGTCCGCCAGCCCGAGCCGCTCGAGGATCCCGTCGGCGGGCAGGCCGTCGCGGTGGAACTCGGCGGCGACCCGCAGGTTGTCCCGCACGGACAGATGGCCGAAGATCTCCAGCCGCTGGAAGGTGCGGCCCAGACCGCGGCGGGCCCGGGCCGCCGGGCCGAGCCGCGTGACGTCCCGGCCGTCGAGCAGGACCCGTCCCGCCTTGGGCCGGATCAGCCCGGACACCACGTTGAACAGCGTGGTCTTCCCGGCGCCGTTGGGCCCGATCAGGCCGGTGACCTGGCCGGCCTCCGCCGTGAGGTCGACGTCCGCCAGGGCGACGTTCCCGCCGAACCGGACGGTCACCGCCCTAGCTTCGAGCAAGGCCATCGAGCACCTCCTCCCGGTCCGCGGGCAGCCAGGGCCGCCGTACGCCGCGCCATTCCAGCGGGACGTCCGCCGCGCCCTTCGGCGTCCGCGGCCTGGCCAGTCCGCGCAGCGCGAGGGCCGCGGCGGCCGTCCCGAACGTGAGCACCCAGCCGTTGACGGCGTCGAGCAGGCGCAGCCCCCACAGCGTCCCGGCGATCGCGGCGAGCGGCACCCAGAACCGGCGCAGCGGGTTCCACGACTCCCGGAAGTGCGGGACGACGCCCTCGGGGTGGCGCCCCATGCCGATCCCCGCGAGCCCGACCAGCAGCGACGACACGTGGTGCGCGCCGGGCCACAGGGCGGTGATCGCGTGCATGATCCCGGCGAGGTTCACGCCGGCGAAGAAGCCGGACCCGACCGCGGCCATCCCGCCGATGATCACCAGCAGGAAGATCGGCAGGCCGGTGACCAGGGTGAAGTGGTCCGGGGTGATGGAGCGGGCCTGCATGCCGAACAGTGCGCCGCCGAGCCCCGCGATCCCCGCCGACAGCGCGAACACCGCGACCTTGGTGACCAGCAGCCGCCCGCCCAGGGTGGCGCAGGCGGCCTCGCTGTCGCGCATCGCGATGAGCCGGCGGCCGAAGAAGCCGCGGCGCAGCGCCACGACCAGCAGGCACAGCGCCGCGAGCACGGCCGCCGCGAACATCGTCTGGACGCGCTGCCCGGCGAAGATCGGCGTCACCTCGGCGCTGCCGCCGCTGAACAGCCAGTCCACCGGCATCGTGAAGATCCAGCCGTCCAGGATCAGCGCGAACGCGGCGGTGGCGAGCGCCAGGTAGATGCCCGACAGCCGCAGCGCGGGGATCGCGATCACCGCGCCGACCACGGCGGAGGCCGCCACCACGGCGAGCAGCGCGAGGGGGTTGCCGCTCGCGCCGACGCCCGCCCAGACGACCGCTCCGATCCCGGCCAGGCCGAGCTGGGCGAGCGAGATCTGCCCGGAGAAGCCGGTCAGCACGACGATGGACAGCCCGATGATCGACATCGGGAAGATCTGCCCGTAGGTGATCACGTCGGGGTCGCTGAGCGTGGTGGCGAGAATCGCCGCGAACACCAGCAGGCAGGCGCCGAACACCAGCGTGCCGCCGATCGTCGGGGTGGGCAGCGAGCGGGTGATCCGGACGCTCCCCCGCACCCGCGGGTTCGGGAACAGCAGCAGGACGACGAACAACAGCAGCGCGGGCGCCGCGATCCGCAGCCCCGGCAGGTACTCGTTCTGCGGGAGGTACCCGGTGAGGTAGCTCTCGGTGCAGCCGACCACCAGGGCGCCGGCGAACGCCATCGGGAGGCTGCGCAGCCGCCCGAAGATCGCGGCGGCGTACGCGCTGACGATGAGCAGGGACAGGTTGGCGGCGTCGAGCGGGATGCTCGGCGCGATGAGGACGCCGCCGAGGGCCGCCAGCATCGTGCCGAGCACCCACGCCGCCTTCGCGGCGACGACGGGGTCGGCGCCGTTGAGCCGGGCGAGCGTCGGGTCGTCGACCGTCGCGCGCATCCCGACGCCGAGGCGCGAGCCGTACAGGAAGGCGTACAGCCCGAGCGCGACGGCGGCGGCGACCAGCAGCGTCACGAGCTGGTGCCACGTCATCGTCGCCGGCCCGAGCCGGATCGCCTCCCGGTCGGCGAAGAACGGGGAGAGCGGACGGGCGACGTTCGGGTCCCAGATCCACCGGGCCATCGCGATCAGCCCGGTGAGCAGGGCGATCGTCACGACCAGCCGCTCGACCTCGCCCACGCCCTGGACCGGGCGCATGATCAGCCGCTCGACGAGCAGGCCGAACAGCGGGGCGAGGACGAGCAGCACGAGGGCGAGCGCGATCGGGACCGGCAGGCCCCACCCCCCGGTCAGCTGCCAGTAGGCGAACGCCGCCATCATCCCCGCCGCGCCGTGGGCGAAGTTGAAGATGCCGGTGGTCGTGTAGGTGAGGACCAGCCCGCTGCTGATGACGGCGTAGACGCCGCCGGTGCTGAGACCGACGATCCCGAAGGTGAGGAACTTGTCCATGATCGCTGCCGGGCCCTACCGCAGGTCCGCCATGGTCTTGCCGACGTCCTCGAGCCTCAGCGGGGCCGGGTAGTCGCCCGTGTACCTGTGCGCGACGTCCCCGCACCGGTAGGAGCCCTCATCGGCGCCGAAGTCGGCGGGCTGCCAGCCGCCCGGCGTCGCCTGGACGGCGTTCCAGCAGCGGGGCGGCGAGGCGGGGTCGGACAGGTTCAGCGGCGCCCGCAGGCCGCCCGCCGTCCACTCGGTCTCCTTCCGGGCGTTCTCCAGGACGCACTTGCGGGTCAGCTCGCCGCACGCGCGGGCCGACTTGGCGAACAGCAGCCAGGCGGAGAAGGAGCGCAGCACCGGCAGGTTGACCTCGGCGTCCGGCGCGTACCGCTCGAACATGTCGAGCACCTGCCGCGTGGCGGCGTTGTCGCCGGCCTTCTCCAGCGGGTGCATGCCGCTGAGGTCGGCGTAGGAGGGCTGGCTCTCCAGCGCCGCGCCGGCCAGCTCGGCGAACTGGGGGCCGTAGGCGTTGTTCGTGGTGTCGACCCAGTCGAGCTTGTGGCCGATCCCGGTGAGCGACTGGAGCAGCTTGGCGAGCTGGTTCCAGTCCCCGAGGAACATCAGCGCCTTGACGTTCTTGTCCTTCATGGCCTGCGCGTACGGCGTCCAGTCGGACACTCCGCGTGCCGGGTACAGCCCGGTGTAGGCGATCTTCCCGCCGAGTCCCGTGATCGTCTCCGAGTGCTGGGAGACCATGATCTTGGTGACCGGGGAGTCCCCGGCGATGACGCCCACGGCGTCCTTCGACGACGGGTACTTCTCCTTGAGCAGCCAGTTGTAGAAGCCCGCGTAGTCGTTGTAGCCGAGCGAGGCCCCGTTCGCCATCACCTGGAGGTCGGCGCCGCGCGCCTGCACCTGGCTCGACTGGGCGGGGAACTCGGGCAGCATGCACGTCAGGCGGGTCTCGACGCCCTGGCCGTCCAGCGCCGCGGAGCCGCCGACGACCGCGAAGTCGCCCGCGCACGCCTCGGTCATCCGCTGCCGGACCTCCATCAGCTTGGCGTCGCGGGTGACGGGGACGAGCTTGCGCCCGTTGATGCCGCCGGCGGCGTTGCACCACTCGGTGAACACCTCGGCGGCGTCCACCATGTCGGGCTTCTTGGTGAAGCCGACGTCGGTGAAGACGCCGACCTTGATCTCGGTGTCGGTGACGCCCTGGGCGTCGGACGGCTTCGCCTCGCCGGGACCGCACACGTCCTCGAGCGTGCCGAAGTCCGTCTTCGGGACGGAGGCGGACGCGCCGCCGCCGTCCCGGGTCCCGCCGTCGTCGTCCGCCGCGGTGGTGCCGCCTCGGGCGGCGCACCCCGTCAGCGCGACGAGCAGCAGGCCAATGATCAAGGGTCTCAACGTTCCTCCTCGGAGCCGAACCCCCGAATGATGGTCAGGTGACCGCGCCCGCCGCCTTCAGGGCGAGGATGCGGTCCCAGTCGAGACCGAGTTCCATGAGGATCTCCTCGGTCTGCGCGGCGAATTCGGGAGCGGGGCCGAGCCGCGGAGCGGTGACGTCGAACTGCACCGGGTTGGCGACCAGTTCGAGCTCACCGGCCCGCACGAGGTACTCGTTGTCGCGGATCTGCGCGTCGTCGCCCACCTGCAGGGAGTCCTGGACGGGGGCCCAGGGCCCCGCGAGGGTGGCGAAACGCTCGGTCCATTCGCCCAGCGTGCGGGTGGCGAGAACCTCCCGCAGTGTCTCGACGGCCGCCGAGGTGTTCTCGGCGATCAGCTCCGCGGTGGCGAAGCGGGGATCGTCGGCCAGGTCGGGACGGTCGATGTGCCGGCACACGTCGGCCCAGAAGCGGGCGGGCTGCAGCATCACGAAGGCCAGGTGGCGGCCGTCGGCGGTGCGGTACAGGCCGGTCAGCGGGTTCGTGGGCGAGCCGTGCGCGCCCGCCGGCGGCGCCTCCAGCGGCTTGCCGAGGTGCCGGGACAGCGCGATGCCGTGGCCCATCGCCCACAGGCCGCTGCCCAGCAGGGAGACGTCCACGACGGGCGCCTCGCCGGTCCGCTCGCGGCGGAACAGCGCCGCGGCGATGCCGCCGGCGAGGTTGGTGCCGGAGATGGTGTCGCCGTAGGCGGGTCCGGGCGGGGGGATCATCCCCTCCACGCCGGGCGGGGTGAGGCTGGCGGCGGTGGCGGCCCGCGCCCAGAAGGCGGTCATGTCGTAGCCGCCCTTCTCGGCCTCCCGGCCGCGCGGGCCGAGGGCGCTGCCCCGGGCGTAGACGATCCCGGGGTTGACCGCGCGGACGTCGTCCACGTCGATGCCGAGCTTGCGGCGGGCCGCGGGCAGGAAGCTGGTCAGGAAGACGTCCGCGCGGCGGATCAGCTCGTGCAGGATCTCCATGCCTTCGGGATCGGCCATGTCCAGCCCGAGGCTGCGCTTGCCGCGGTTGGCGTGCTCGATGTTGGGGTTGGGGTCGCCCTCGACCTTCATCGTGCCGGTCTGCCGGAGCCCGCGCTGCGGGTCGCCGTTGACGGCGTGCTCGATCTTGACGACCTCGGCGCCCCAGTCGGCGAGCACGGCGCCCGCCGACGGGACGAACCCGTACATCGCGACCTCGACGACGCGGACGCCGTCCAGCGGCGCGCTCACGACGCCACCACGGCGAAGGTCTTGCGCTCCAGGAACTCCTCGAGCCCGGCGACGCCCATCTCACGGCCGATTCCGGACTGCTTGTAGCCGCCGAAGGGCGCGTCGGGCCCGAAGTAGTTGCCGCCGTTGATGCTGAACGTCCCGCTGCGGACGCGGCGCGCGATCGCGATCGCCCGGTCCTGGTCGGCGCTCTGCACGCCGCCGGAGAGCCCGTAGATCGAGTCGTTGGCGATGCGGACGGCGTCGTCATCGTCGTCGTAGGGGATCACGACGAGGACGGGGCCGAAGATCTCCTCCTGCGCGATCTCGCTCGCCGGGTCGACGCCGGCGAGCAGCGTCGGCGTGTAGAAGAAGCCGGGGTCGACGCGCTCGCCGCCGGTGATCAGCTTCGCGCCGGCCTCGACGGCGCGCCTGACCATGCCGTCGACCTTGTCGCGCTGCGCCTCGCTGATGAGCGGGCCCATGTAGGTCTTGGGGTCGCGCGGGTCCCCGTAGGTGACGCGGGCGAGGTTGGCGGCGACCTTCTCGACGATCTCGTCGTGCCGGTCGCGCGGCACCAGGAGGCGGCTGGTGAGCGCGCAGCCCTGCCCGGCGTGCGAGCAGATCATGAAGGCCGAGAACATGGCCGCGGTGTCGAAGTCGGCGTCGTCCAGCAGGATCATCGCGGACTTGCCGCCGAGTTCCAGGAAGACGCGCTTCACGGTGCGGCTCGCGGCCTCCATGACCCGGCGGCCGGTGGCGGTCGAGCCGGTGAAGGTGACGACGTCCACGTCCGGGCTGGTGGTGAGCACCTCGCCGACCGCGGCACCGGACGAGCTGAGGACGTTGACGACTCCGGGCGGGATGTCGGTGTGCTCGGCGATCAGCTCGCCGAGCGCCAGCGTGACGAGCGGGGTGTCCGGCGCCGCCTTGAGCACCACGGTGCAGCCGGCGGCGAGGGACGGCGCCAGCTTCGCGAACCCGATCTGGTTCGGGTAGTTGTACGGGATGATCGCGGCGACGACGCCCGCGGCCTCCTTCTCGACCCAGCGCCGGTGCCGCCGCCCCCGCTCCTCGATCTCGCCGAGTTCCTCGGTCATCGGGTACTCGCGGAGCAGGTCGGCGTAGTAGCGGAACATCTCGATCGGCACGTCGAGCTGGTTGGCGTGGGTGAGCATGCGGGGCGCGCCGACCTCGGTGATCGTCAGCTCGCGCAGTTCCTCCCGGTGCTCGACCAGCGCCGCGTGGAGCTGGTCGAGGCACCGGATGCGGAACTCCCGGTCGGTCGCCCAGTCGGTGGTGTCGAACGCGCGCCGCGCGGCCGCGACGGCCCGCTCGGCGTCGGCGGCCGTGGCGTCCGGGGCCCGGTCGAACTCCTCGCCGGTCGCGGGATCGACCGAGGGGTAGGTCCGTTCGGCCTCGACGAGCCTCCCGTCGATGAGCAGGTGTTTCACGCTCGCCCCGCCTCCTGAAGTCGCATCCTGCCTCCTTGATGGCTGGAAACTACATTCTCGCAGCACGCAAATCAACCATCCAGATTCGAGAATGAAGGACCGGGACGCACTTCGCCCGACACTCCCGGCACCGCCGCCCGGCGGTGCGGCACCCCGAGCGCGACCATGGGGCTTTCCTGGTCTCGACCTTGAGAGTACTGTTCTCATATTCGGAAGGGAGATTTTCATGACCGAGACGAGGGCGCTCAGCCCGCACCTCGGCGTGCAGGTCACGGGCGTCGGCGACCTGTTCGACGACGCGCTGATCGGCCGTTGCGACGAGGCGCTCAAGTGGCGCGGCGTGCTGCTCATCCGCGGCCTGCATCTGGACGACGAGGCCCAGCTCGCGTTCTGCCGGAGGCTGGGGCGGGTCGTGTCGCTGCGCGGCCGGGAGATCTTCACGGTGTCCCTCGACCCGTCCAAGAACCCCACCGCCGAGTACCTCAAGGGCACCTTCCACTGGCACCTGGACGGGACGACCGACCCGACGCCCGTCAAGGCGACGACGCTGACCGCCCGGCACGTGGCCATGGTCGGCGGCGGGACGGAGTTCGCCAGCACCTACGCGGCCTACGAGAACCTCCCCGAGAAGGAGCGGGAGCGCTACGACGGCCTGCGCGTGGTGCACAGCTTCGAGGCGGCGCAGCGGAAGGCGAACCCCGAGCCCACCGAGAAGGAGCTCGCGGCCTGGCGCCGGGTCCCCGCGCAGGAGACGCCGCTGGTCTGGAAACGCCGGGACGGCCGCCGCTCGCTCGTCATCGGCGCGACGGCCGACCACGTCGTCGGCATGGACCCGGACGAGAGCAGGGACCTGCTCGACGAGCTGCTCGACTGGTCCACCCGGGAACGGTTCCGTTACACGCACGAGTGGGAGGTCGGCGACTTCGTCATGTGGGACAACACCGGCATGCTGCACCGTGCGCTGCCCTACGACCCGTCCTCGGAGCGGACGCTGCACCGCACCACCATCGTCGGCGACGAGGCGTTCGCGTGAGCGCCCCCGGGAAGGGCGCCGGGCGGACCGCCGTCGTCACCGGCGGCGGGTCCGGCATCGGCAAGGCCGTCTGCGAGCGCCTGAGCGCCGACGGCTACCGGGTCGCCGCGCTGGACCTGAACCCGGCCGCCGCCGCCTTCGGGCAGGCCGCCGACGTGACCGACCGGGCGCAGGTGGACAAGGCGCTCGAAACCGTCCGGGAGCACTTCGGCCCGGTGACCGTCCTCGTCAACGCCGCCGGGATGGACGGCTTCAAACGGTTCGCCGACCTGTCGTTCGAGTCGTGGCAGCGGGTCATCGACGTGAACCTCAACGGGGTCTTCCACTGCGTGCAGGCCGTCCTGCCCGACATGACGGCGGCCGGCTGGGGACGGATCGTCAACATCTCGTCGTCCAGCGCCCACTCCGGCCAGCAGTACATGGCGCACTACGTGTCGGCGAAGTCGGCCGTCAACGGCCTCACCAAGGCCCTCGCGCTGGAACTGGGCCCGGCCGGCATCACCGTCAACGCGGTGCCGCCCGGCTTCATCGACACCCCGATGCTGCGCAAGGCCGAGGGCCGCGGCCTGCTCGGCGGGACGGTCGACGACCACATCGCGCGCACGCCCGTCCGCCGCGTCGGGCGCCCGGAGGACATCGCCGCGACCTGCGCGTTCCTCGTCTCCGAGGAGGCCGGCTACATCACCGGGCAGATCGTGGGCGTGAACGGGGGGCGGAACACGTGACGCGCCTGCCGCCGCTCCCCCGCGACGAGTGGGACGCCGAGACCGTGGCGGCGTTCTCACCGCGCGAGGGCCGGTTCCCGCCGCCCAACAACGCGCTCGACCTGCTGGCCCGGCATCCCCCGCTCGCGAAGGCGTTCATGCGGTACAACGCGTACACGCTGAACCGCTCGTCGCTGCCGGCCGCCGTCCGGGAGCTGGCCGTCCTGCGGGTCGCGTGGCGGCGCCGCTGCCGCTACGAGTGGGCGCAGCACGTGGTGATCGCCCGGGAGGCCGGCGTCACCGAGGCGGAGATCGAGGAGGTGCGCTCGGGCGCGCCCACGCTCCTGAACCGGGTCGTGGACGAGCTGGACGAGCGGTCGGACCTGTCCGACGAGACGTACCGGGAGATCGCGGCCGAGCTGGGCGACGACCGGCGGCTGATGGACCTGGTGTTCACGGTGGGCACCTACGGGCTCCTCGCCCTGGCCTTCAACACCTTCCGGCTGCCCCTCGACGAGGGCATGTCCGACGAGGGCTTCGACGCGGCGTTCGGCGCGGGCGCCTGACCCCGGGCCCGGACGCGGCGGCGGCCGTCCCTCCCCGGGACGGCCGCCGCCGCGTCGCGGCACGGGGCCTCACTGCGGCTTGAGCTTCTCCTTCATGCCGTCGAGCTTCATCAGGACCGGGTACCCGTCGACGCTGAGGGCGTTGCCGTGCCCGGTCTCGTGGATGTCGAACACCGACTGGATCGCGGCGTAGAAGCCCTGCACGTCCAGGGTCTGGTTGACGGCGCGCTTGGCCTGGCGCAGCGCGAACGGGTGCATCCGCGCGATCTGCCCGGCCAGCTCCATCGCCGACGGCTCCAGGTCGTCGAGCGGCACGACCTTGTTGACCATGCCGACCTTCTCGGCCTCCTCGGCGGTGACGCCCCGGCCGGTGAACAGGATCTCCTTGGCCTTGCGCGGCCCGAGCTCCCAGGTGTGACCGTGGTACTCCACGCCGCCGATGCCCATGTGCACGACCGGGTCGGAGAACTCGGCGTTCTCGGCCGCGACGATCAGGTCGCACGGCCAGCACAGCATCAGCCCGCCCGCGATGCACTTGCCCTGCACCGCCGCGATCGACGGCTTCGGAATGTTGCGCCACCGCAGCGTGTACTCCAGATACCGGCGCGACTCGACCGAGTAGATCCACTCCAGGGTGAGCTTCTCCGGGGCCCACTCGCGGTCCTTCAGGTCGTGCCCGGCGGAGAAGTGCCTCCCGTTCGCCTTCAGCACGATGACCCGGACGTCGTCGTCGGCCGCGGCCCGCGCCCACGCCGCGTCCAGGTCGTCCAGCAGCGCCCCGGTCTGCGCGTTGGCGGCCTCGGGGCGGTTCAGCGTGATAACGGCGACCTTGTCGGCGACCTCGTAAAGGATCTGGTCCATGGCGTCTCCTTATCTGGGCAGGCCGAGGACGCGCTCGGCGATGATGTTGCGCTGGATCTCGGACGTGCCGCCGGCGATCGTCCCGGCGAAGCTGCGGGCGTACCGTTCGAACCAGCTGCAGGAGAACGCCTCGTTGTTCATGTGGTTGGGCGGCGCCGTCCGGGCGGGATGCGCGAGCCCCTCGGCGCCCCGCTCCTCCAGGGCGTGCAGGGACGCCGCCTGCACGGCCTCGGAGCCGAGCAGCTTGAGCACCGACAGCTCCGCCGGGTCGGCCCCGTCGCCGAGGGCGCGGTACCCGAGCAGCCGCAGCGCCTGCAGGTCCATCTGCAGCGTCGCGTACCACTCCTGGTCGCTGGGCGCGTCCCGTACCAGGTCCTCGAGCCGCTCGGCGAAGCTCAGCCACAGCAGGGTCCGCTCGTGGCCGAGGGAACCGTGGGCGACGCCCCAGCCCTTGTTCAGCTCCCCGATCAGGTTCTCCTTCGGCACCCGCACGTCGGTGAAGAAGACCTCGTTGAAGTCCAGGTCGGCGGGGTCGGCGATGGACCCGAAGGGCCTGCGCACCACGCCCGGGGCGTCGGTGGGGACGAGCAGCACGCTGATCCCCTTGTGCTTGGGGGCGTCCGGGTCGGTCCGGACGAACGTCAGCAGCACGTCGGCGTCGTGCGCGCCCGACGTCCACACCTTCTGCCCGTTGACGACGAACGCGTCGCCGTCGAGGACCGCGCGGGTCCGCAGGCCCGCGAGGTCCGATCCGGCGCCCGGCTCGCTCATCCCGAGCGCCGCGGTGATCTCGGCGCGCAGGATGGGCACGGCCCACCGGCGCTTCTGCTCGTCGGTCCCGAACGTCAGGATCGACGCGGCGATGATGCCGACGCCCTGCGGGTTGAAGCTGTGGTAGATCCGCCGCCGCGACAGCTCCTCCAGGTGCGCGAGCTGCTGCGGGAGCGTCGCGTTCCGCCCGCCGAACTCGGGCGGGTTGCCCGGCAGGAGCCACCCGGCGTCGAACAGCGTCCGCTGCCACCGCCGCGCCCACTCCGGGACGTCCGCGCTCGACCTCGACCGCGGCACGGCCTCGGCGGCCGTCGGCAGGTGCGCGTCGAGGAACGCGGAGAACTCGGCGCGGAACGCCTCGACCTCCGGATCGGAACCCAGCCTCATCGCAGCAACGCCCTCCTGTGCTCGGCCGCCGTTCCCAGCAGCAGGTCGCAGGCCTTCGCCCGCTTGAGATGGATCTGCAGCTCGTTCTCCCAGGTGAATCCCATGGCCCCATAGAGCTGGAGACCGTTGCGGAAGACGACCCGCTGGCATTCGCCGGCGGCGGCCTTGGCCATCGCGGCGGCCCGGCCGCGGCGGGGGTCGTCCTCGGCGATGGTCAGGGCGGCGTAGTAGGCGAGCGCCCGGGCCCGCTCGATGGCGACGTGCATGTCGGCCGCCTTGTGCTTGACGGCCTGGAACGAGCCGATGGGCACGCCGAACTGGTGCCGGTCGCGGACGTGCGCGACGACCATGTCGAGGATGCGGCGGCAGCTGCCGACCGCGGTGATCGCCAGGCCCGTCAGCGCGAGGTCGGGGACCCCGGCGACGAGGCCCGGCCCGTCCGGCCGCACCGGCACGTGGGCGAGGTGGAGGGTGGGGTCGAAGGTGTCGACGCGCTCGGCGCCCGCGTCGGCGCCGTCCACGACGACGACGCCGTCCGCGGTCACCAGCGCGATCTCGTCCGCCCGGTCGGCGTCCAGGACGAACCGGCCGGTCCCGTCGCACACCGCCGTCCCCGCGCCCCGCGGCGGCCGCCCGGCGAGCGGGACGAACCACGTCGCGGTGGCGAGGAAGGGCGTCGGGTCGGCGACGTACCCGAGTTCCTCCAGCACGATCGCCAGCTCCACGGGCGGGGCGTCCAGCCAGCCCAGCTCGCGGTAGGCGGCCCACAGCTCGTCCTCGGGGCGCGACCGCGACTTGGCGACCGTTTCGCGGACCATCTGCCGCAGCAGCCGCTGGTCCTCATCGAACTCGAACTCCATGCGCGCGAGAATAGCATTCTCGCTGTTTGTAAGTAAGAGTCTCACATTTTGCTTTACCCGAGTATCATCAGCGAGGTGTCCGAGGTCGTGGAAGAACCCGCCTGGCGCCGACGCGCGGTCGAGCGCTCCACCCGAGCCGCCAAGCTCCGCGCCGAGCAGCGCGTCCAGCGCTTCCTCGACGCCGCGCAGGACCTGATGGCGGAGAAGGGGACGACCGACTTCACCGTGCAGGAGGTCGTGGACCGCTCCCGCCAGTCGCTGCGCAGCTTCTACCAGCATTTCGACGGCAAGCACGAGCTGCTGCTCGCCCTGTTCGAGGACGCCCTCGCCGCCGGGGCGGCCCAGGTCCGGGAGGCCGCCGGGCGCCATCGCGAGCCCCTGCCGCGGCTGCGGGCCGCGGTCGAGACCCTCTACGGGCAGTGCCGCCCGACGCCCGGGGAGAACCGACCGCTGTTCAGCGACTTCGCCCTGCGACTGCTCGTCAGGCACCCGCCGCAGGTGGCGGCCGCGCACCGCCCCATGCTGGACGTCTTCACCGAGCTCGTCGAGGAGGCCGCCGCGGCGGGCGCGGTCCGCCCGGGCCGGCCGCGCCGCCGGGCGGCCATGGTGATGCAGACGGTGATCTTCACCGCGCACAGCAGCGGCGGCGACGACGGCTCCGCCGCCCCGGTGACCGCGCCGGAGATCTGGCGGTTCTGCCTGCGCGGCATCGCCGTCGGCGGGGAGTAGCCGGGCCCGCCGTGACGGGCGGGCCCGGCTGCTCCCCCGCTCAGGCGGCCTCCTCTTCCGCCTGCGCGGCGGGCCGGCGGTCCGGACGCCAGAACGCGGCGAGGAGTCCCGCGGTCGCGGCGACCCCCACGCCGAGCGCGATGCCGCCGCCCGCCCAGCCGGCGAGCTCGATGCCCGCGGCGGCGTCCACCGAGATCGTCCCGGGGCCGAGCGCGGCGAGCGCGACGCAGACGACCGCGAGGACGAGGACGTACTCGTAGCCGTCCTTGAACACGAAGAACCCGTTCGACCGGTGCGCGAGCAGCCCGGCGACGAGCATCACCGACACGATCGCCGCGCAGGCCAGCGGCGTCAGCAGGCCGAGGACGAGCAGCGCGCCCGCGCCGATCTCGGTGAGCACGCTCAGCCACGCCTGCAGCGTCCCGTACCGCAGCCCGAGGCCGCCGAACCAGCCCGCGGTGCCCGCGATGCGGCCGCCGCCGCGCCAGTGGTTGTACCCGTGGACGATCATCGTGACGCCCACGACCAGCCGCACGGCCAGCAGGGCGACGGCTTCGGCTTCCGGCATCTCATTCTCCCGTCGGGTCGGTGAAGGCTCCGGTTCCGGAGCCGTCGTCGGCGTGGACGCGCGGCCGGGTGCGCGCCGACGCGCGGACCTCGGCGCACGCCGGCGCCTTCCGGTCATGGGCCGCGGCGGCGTGCCCGAGCCTCAGATTGTGGCCGCCGCCGGACCGCTCGTCGACGGTCGCGCGCGGTGATCCGCTGAACGGCGCGGTTCCGCGGGCCCGTCCCGGTCGCGGGTGCGCCGCGCGGGCGCGTTCGCCGCGCGTCACGCGTCCGTCCTCAGGAGCATCGCTCCGCCGGGGGTGAGACCGCCGCTGCTCACGACGGCGACCCGGGCGCCCGGCACCTGGCGCGCCCCGCCCTCGCCGCGGAGCTGGACGACCGCCTCGTGGACCAGCCCCATCCCGTGCGTCCGGCCGTGGGAGAGCTGCCCGCCGTGCGTGTTCAGCGGGAGGACGCCGTCCCGGGCGATGTTCCCGCCGCCGTCGAGGAAGTCCTTCGCCTCGCCGATGCCGCAGAACCCCAGCGCCTCGATCCACGAGAGGCAGTTGAGCGTGAACCCGTCGTAGAGCTGCGCGACGTCCACGTCGGACGGCCGCAGCGACGTGCGCGTCCACAGGTGGGCGGCGGGGCCGAGCACCTGCGGCTCGTGCGTCAGGGTGCTCTGGTCCCAGTCGATCCGCTCGGTGATCTGCGTGCCGACCGCCTCGACCAGGACGGGGGGCCTGGCGAGGTCCCGCGCGGCGTCCACGGCCGACACGATCACGGCGACGGCGCCGTCGCAGGGCACGTCGCAGTCGTAGAGGCCGAACGGCGTGGTGATCGGCCGGGCCTCCATGTAGTCGTCCATCGTCATCGGGGACCGGTAGATCGCCGTCGGGTTGAGGGCGGCGTTCGCGCGCTGGTTGAGGGCGATCCAGCCGAGGGTCTCGCGGGTCGTGCTGTACCGGTGGAAGTGCCGCTGGGCGTTCTGCGCGAGGGTGTGCGCCGCCGACGTCGCCCCGAACGGCGTCCGCCAGCTCGCGGCCCCCTCGACGCGGCCGCCGCCCGCGCCCGCGCCCGCGCCGCCGCGCCGCGTCAGCTCTCCGTGCGTGGTCTCCCACAGCGTCCGGAAGCAGAGGACGTGCCGGGCGAGCCCGCCCGCGACCGCCAGCATCGCCGCGATCAGCGAGCCGCCGGGCCCGAACGTCTCGGCGCCGCCGTTGTACCAGGCCGGCCGGAGGCCCAGCGCGGCCTCCAGGGCGGTCACGCCGCCCTCGCCGAACCCGCCGAACGCGCCCGCGCCGGGGTAGGTCGCCAGGCCGTCGATGTCGTCGAGCGTCAGGCCCGCGTCGGCGACCGCGCGCTCGCACGCCTGCACGGTGAGCGACAGCGGGTCCACCATCAGCCGGCGGCCGAGCTCGGAGGCGCCGATGCCGGTGAGGGCGGCCCTGTCCTCGAACTTGTCGGTGGTGGGCATCGGGCGGACGCGGGTCGCCATCCGCTCGGGTTCGACCTCGTCGGCGGGGAGCCCGGCGGGCGGGCCCTGCTCGGCGGCGGGCCGGAACAGCGGCAGCCACACGTCCTCGGCCCGTTCGAAGACGACCTCCATCCGCATGCCGAGCGCCAGGTCGGCGGGGTCGCACCCGACCGCGTTGGTCGTGAGCCGCACGCGGGCGTCGTCCTCGAGCGCGACCTGCGCCACGACGTACGGCGCCGGGAGGCCCGGCAGGCTGAACCGGTGGTTGACGGTGAACCCGATGAGGGTCGCGTACCCGGAGACCGCCCGCACGCCCAGCTTCGTCCCGCGGCAGTACCGGCACACCGGCTGCGGAGGGTGGATCAGGGCCGAGCACGCCCCGCACTCCTGCACGCGGAGGCGCCCGTCCGCGCCGGACGTCCAGAAGAACTCGTTCTCCGGGGTGAGCCGGGGCAGGGGCCGCCCCGCTCCGCCGCCCGCCTCGCCCCCGGTCCCGCTGCCGCCCACCGTGCCTCCTCGCTCCATGGCGCCTGGCGTCATGACCCTATAGTGCATTGAATTACAGTTCATTTTCTTGGATCATCGTTGATCCTACTGATGGGAGGCTCGCCTGTGAACAGCGAGGTGCACGCGCCGTGAGGTCACCGCGAAGCGTCGTCGTGGCGGGCGCGGGCGCGGCGGGCGTCGCCGCCGCCGAGACGCTCCGGCGCGAGGGGTACGCGGGTTCGCTCGTCCTGCTCGGTGCGGAACCGGCCCTGCCCTACGACCGTCCCCCGCTGTCGAAACAGGTGCTGACCGGCGCGTGGGAGCCCGGACGCACCGTGCTGCGCGACGCGGACCACTACGCCGGTCTGGACGTGCGGCTGGTGCGCGGCCGCGCGGCGGGACTCGACGTCGGGCGCGCGCTCGTCCGCGTCGAGGGCGCGCCGGACCTGCCGTTCGACGCCCTGGTGATCGCCACCGGCCTGCGACCGCGGCGGCTGCCGGAAGGCCGGGACCTCGCCGGCGTGCACGTGCTGCGCGACCGCCCGGACGCGCTGGCGCTGCGGGCCGACCTGGAGACCGCCCGGGCGGCCGGGCTCCGGGCGGTCGTCGTCGGCGCGGGCTTCCTCGGCCTGGAGGTCGCGGCGTCGGCGCGGAGCATGGGCCTGGAGGTGACCGTCGCCGACCCGCTTCCGGTGCCGATGATGCGCCAGGTCGGCCCGCGCGTCGGCGCCGCGGTCGCGGCGCTGCACCGCGACCGCGGCGTGGACCTGCGCATGGGCGCGGGCGTGCAGGAGATGGTGGCCGCGGACGGCCGGGTCACCGCCGTGACGCTGTCGGACGGGACGACCGTGCCCGCCGGGGTCGTGCTCGTCGCCGTCGGGGCCGAGCCCGCGGTGGAGTGGCTGCGCGGGTCCGGCGTGCCGCTCGGGGACGGCGTCGAGTGCGACGAGCACTGCCGCGCGGCGCCCGGGATCTACGCGGCGGGCGACGTCGCCTCGTGGCTCAACCCCCGGTACGGGCGGCGCATGCGGCTCGAGCACCGGATGAACGCCACCGACCAGGGCGCCGCCGCGGCGCACAACCTGCTGCACGGCGACGTCAGGCCGTTCGCTCCGCTCCCCTACTTCTGGAGCGACCAGTACGACGTGAAGATCCAGGCGCACGGCGTCTTCCCGGAGGAGAGCGACGTGACGATCGAGGAGGGGTCGGTCGAGGACGGGAGGTTCGTGGCCCTGTACCGGTCCGGGGGCGAGCTCACGGGCGTCCTCGGCTGGAACCTGCCCGCGCGCGTCCTGCCCTACCGGAAGCGGCTGCTGGAGCGGTGACCGCGCCCGGCGGGGCATCGCGGACGGGGCGTCAGCTCTTCGAGGCGGGCCCGGTCCCGGCCGGGACGGCGCCCCCGGCGGCCCGTTCGCCGGCGCCGCCGGGCGCCGGGCGGCCCGGGATCGTCAGCGCGACCAGCGCGGCGACCAGCGCGGCGCCGCAGCCGATCAGCAGGCCGGCGCGGAAGCCGTTCTCCGACGGCAGCGCGTGCCCGCCCAGCGTGACGGTCATCTCGGCCAGGACGACGCCGACCACCGCCGCCGCGACCGAGGTGCCGATGGAGCGCATCAGCGTGTTGAAGCTGTTGGCCGAGGCGGTCTCCGAGTGCGGCACCGCGCCCATGATCAGCGCGGGCATGGCCCCGTAGGCGAAGCCGACGCCGATGCTGATGATGCAGGTGAAGGCCACCACGCCCCAGGGCGATCCCATCATCGCCACGGAGCCGCCGTAACCGGCCGCGATGATCAGAGCGCCGGTGCAGAGGGTGACCTTGGGGCCGCGCGCGGCCGACAGCCGGGCGCCGAGCGGGGAGATCAGCATCATCATCAGGCCGGCGGGGGCCATCCACAGCCCGGCGGCCAGCATCGACTGGCCGAGCCCGTACCCGGCCGCCTCCGGGATCTGCAGCAGCTGCGGCCCGATCAGCGCCTGCGCGTACATCGCGAAGCCGATCATGATGGAGGCCAGATTCGTCAGCAGCACCGGGCGGCGCGCGGTGACCCGCAGGTCGACGAGGGGTTCGCGGGTCCGCAGCTCCCAGGCGCCCCACAGCGCGAAGAGGACGGCCGCGGCCGCGAGGAGCCCGACGGTGGTGCCGCTCGCCCACCCCCAGTCGCCGCCCTTGGAGACGCCGAGCAGGAAGCACACCAGCCCCGCGCCCAGGCCGACGGCGCCGACGAGGTCGATGCGCCCGCCGCCGCGCGCGGGGACGTCCGGCACCAGGAACCAGATCGTCACGGCCACCAGGAGGCTCAGCGCGGCCGAACCCCAGAACAGCGCGCGCCAGCTGGTGTTCTCGATCACCGCGGCGGAGAGCGGCAGCCCGAAGGCGCCGCCGATGCCCATCGACGAGCTCATCAGCGCGATCGCCGAGCCCAGCCGCTCGGGCGGCAGCAGGTCGCGCAGCGCGCTGATGCCGAGCGGGATCATGCCCATGCCGACGCCCTGCAGCCCCCGCCCGACGATCATCGGGACCACGGACCCGGAGACCGCGCAGACGACCGACCCGGCGATGAGCGGGATCATCAGGATCAGCAGCATCCGCCGCTTGCCGTACAGGTCGCCGAGCTTCCCCGTCACCGGCATCGCGACCGCGCTCGCCAGCAGCGTCGCGGTGACCACCCACGCGGCGTTGGACGCGCTGGTGCCGAGCAGCCGCGGCAGCTCGCCGATCAGCGGCACCACCAGCGTCTGCATGAGCGACGCGACGATACCGGCCACGGCGAGCACGCCGACGATTCCCCCGGAGCGCCCCCGGGCCGTGGAGTCCTCCACGTTGCACACACCCCTCGTTGTCCGAACGATTCAGCGTGTGCAACATACATACAATGTGTCATATGCACAACTTATGCAGCATGCACATCCCTGTGATAAGCATGCTGACGTGCGGGGACGGACTCCCGGCGAGCGCGCAGTGATCGAGAGAAGGACCGGCGTGGACAAGCCCATAGAACGGGTCGAGTTCGAGACGATGCTGCTCACGCGGCACACCCTCACGACGGTCCGGCGGGCCGGCCAGGAGACGGGCGGGCTGGAGCGCAGCGCCTACATCCTGCTGAGCCGGATCCGGCTGGAGGGGCCGATGTCCATCCGGGAGCTCAGCGACGTCTTCCGGCTCGACCAGTCCACGCTGAACCGGCAGACGTCCGCCATGCTGCGCGCCGGGCTCGTCGAGCGCATCGCCGACCCCGGTGCCGGCATCGCCCGGAAGTTCCGCGTCACCGAGGAGGGCGCCCGCCGCCTCGACGACGAACGGGAGCGGATCGTCCGGGGCCTGGAGAGGGTCCTGCACGACTGGACGGCCGAGGAGGTCGAGACGTTCGCCGGGTACCTCGAACGCTTCAACACCGACATCGAGCGCCTGTCCGGAGGGGCCTGGCCCCGCCCCTGAACCGCGCGCCCCTCACCGGGCGCACGCCGCCGGACGGAACCCGCGCCGGACGAGGCCGCGCGCGGGCCGTCCGGTGCGCGGCGGCACCCGCGCGGGAGGCCGCCCCGGGCATGCCGGGGGCCGGTGCGATCGCCGCGCCGACGATCGCACCGGCCCCGGTGCCCCGCTCCCGGAGGGGTCGCCGGGAGCGGACGCGCCTCAGTCGATCTCGGCCCGTGCCTTCCGGACCGTCACCGGCTCGGCGAGCCGCTGCTCGTCACAGATCCGCTGCATCCGCTCGATGGTCTCGTCGAGGCCCGCCCCCAGCCGCTCGCCCGGGGTGAAGGCGGCCGGGAGCTTGCGCATCCCGTTGATGACGCCGATCGTGTCGTAGTGCACCGCGCCTTCGGGGTCGCAGCGGTAGTCGGGCATCCGGTCGAGCACCTGCAGCAGCATCCGCTTGAACACCGTGCGCGCGACGTTCGAGCCGATGCACCGGTGGATGCCGATCCCGAAGCTGCTGTGCCGGTTGTTCTTGCGGGCGAGGTCGATCGTGTTCGGCTCGGGGAAGACCTTGGCGTCCCGGTTGGCCATGGCCCACGACAGCCAGAGCCGCTCGCCCTCCTTGAAGGCGGTCCCGGCGATCTCGCAGTCGGCGGAGATCGTGCGCCCGTCGCCCGGCGCGGGCGTGTAGTAGCGCAGGAACTCCTCGGTCGCCGAGTTCAGCAGGGTGTCGCGCTCGCGGCTGAGCCGGTCGCGCTCCTCCGGGTGCTCCGAGAGCCACTCCAGCGCGTGCGCGGTGAGGGCCGTCGTGGTGTCGAACCCGCCGCCGATGATGAGCCCGAGCGTCCCGACCTGGTCCTCGAACGGCGGCGGCGCACCGTCGATCTCGAGCCGGGCGATCTCGTCGATCAGCCCCGGCCGCGGGTTCCGCTGGATCTCGAAGAACTGGCCGACGAGATGGCGGCCCATCTCCTTGTGCAGCTCGGCGACCCGCTCCGCCTCCGGCGTGTTCGGCCGCGTGTACACGGCGGCGTGCACCGGCTCGTTGTAGACGACCCAGTCCTTCATCGGAATCCCCATCATCCCGAGCGTGAGGACCGCCGGGACGACGTTGGCCAGATCGTCGACGAAGTCGATGCGGCCGCTCTCGATCCTCTCGTCCAGGCAGGCGCGCACCAGCTCGTCGATCACCGGGATCCACCGGTTGATCGCGGCCGGGGACAGGTACGGGTTCAGCGCCTGCCGGTAGTACCGCTGCGCGGGCGGGTCCATCTCCAGGAAGCCGCCGGTGCTGCCCTTCCCACGTTCGGGCGCCGGGATGGAGATGCCCTGGTATCCGCGCCGCTCCCCCTTCACGTCGTGGTCGTTCGACACGCGGTCGGCCGACCGGGCGAGCTCGAACACCTCGCGGTTGCCCGCGGCGACCCAGTGGCCGCCGTAGGTCTCGGTCCAGGCGATCGGGCACTTCTCGTGCATTTCCTCGGTGATCGCCTCGAACTGTCCGCGGTACTCCGGCGCGTGCCGGTCGAAGTGGTACCGATTCTGCTTACGGTCGTCGTCGGTGACGACGTCATCCGCACCCATATTGCCCTTCTCCAAACTGGCTCTAGGTCGGGGTCATCGCGGTGGGAGCCGGACGCGGGCCGTCAGTCGACGGAGATCGCGCGCTCGGGACACGAGTTGACCGCCTCGACGACCTGCGCTTCCCGGTCCGGCGGAACGTCCTCCCGCACCACGCGCGAGTGGCCGTCGACATCGCGGAGCTCGAAGACCTCCGGAGCGATCATCGCGCAGAGCGTGTGGCCCTGGCACCGTTCCGAATCGACGCGCACCTTCACGCTCGTTCCTCCTGCCTGATCGTCGCCGTCGCTTTCAGACGTGGTAGTCGTGCCACTTCAGATATCCGCCCGCGTCCACCCGCATCTGCATCCCGGTCACGAACTTCGACTCGTCCGACGCGAGGAAGAGGACCGTGTCGCTGATGTCGCCCGGCTCCACGTAGGAGACGGGGAACGCCTGCTGCACCGCGAACGCCGGCTCGGCGTCCTCACGGGTCGGGTTCTCCAGGTCGGGGCGGAACGAGCGGTACATCGGCGGGCTCTGCAGCATCGGCGTGTTGCAGTTCGTCGGGTGGACCACGTTGATCCGGATCCGCTGCGGCGCGAGGTTGCGCGCCAGCTCGTGCGCGTACTCCGACAGCGCCCGCTTGGTGAACGCGTAGCCCGCCCCGCCGGGGTTCGACCCGGGCGTCTGGACGATGCCGTGGTTCATCAGCGCCGCCGCGGAACCGGTCGCGATGATCGAGGCGCCCTCGCCGAGGTGCGGCAGCGCCACCTGGATCGCGTTGATCGTGCCGACCAGGTTCACGTTGACGACGTCGGTCCACGCCTGCAGCGGCGGCTCGCCGTGCAGCGGCGCGATGCCGGCCTGCGCGACGACGACGTCCAGCCGGCCGAGCTCGCGCACGCCCCGCTCCACCGCGTCGGCGAGCCGCGCGGCGTCCCGCACGTCCGCCTGCACCGCCACGACGCGGCGTCCCGCGGCCTCGATCAGCCGCGCCGTCTCCTTGAGGTCGTCCGGACCGGCCAGTTCGTAGCCGACCGACTCGATGTCCCGGCAGATGTCGACCGCGATGACGTCCGCGCCCTCTTCGGCCAGCCGCACCGCGTGGCTGCGCCCCTGCCCGCGGCCCGCGCCCGTGACGAACGCGACCTTCCCCTCCACACGTCCCATTGGTGCCGTCCCTTTCCTGTTCTGCCGCCCGTTCCGGTCAACCGGCGGTGGATGTTCTCGTCCGCTCGCCCGCGGCGGCGTCCAGTGCCGCGGTCAGCGCGTCCAGGCCGCCGCCCAGCGCGCCGAGATCCGCGCCGTGCCCGGCGGTGACCCGCCGCACGACGTCCATGTCCTTGCCGAGGAACCCGCCCACCGCTTCGGCGAACCGCGCGACCGAGCCGCGCGCCGCGACGCCCGCCAGAGCCCGGCTCGACGCGCTGCCGTGCCCGAGTGCCTCGAGCAGCACGGGCTCCGCGACGCCGAACGCCGCGCCCAGCCGGACCGCCTCGGCCAGCAACCCGATCTGCGCGGCGAACAGCGCGTTGTTGAGCAGCTTGACCCGCCGGCCCGCGCCCAGCGGCCCGACGTGCAGGACGGGGTCGCCGTAGCAGCCCAGCGCGGGCCGGACCCGCGCCACGGCGTCGTCGGCGCCGCCCGCGAAGAGGGAGATCCGCCCGGCCGCGATGTCGTGCGGGCCGCCGCTGACGGGCGCGTCGACGACCTCCACGCCCCGCGCGGCGGCGCGCCGGGCGACGGCCTCGGCCGTGTCCGGGTCCCCGGTGGTGTGGAGGACGACGACCGACCCGCGCGGCATCCGGTCCGTCAGCGGGCCGTCGAGGCACACGTCCCTGACCTGGGCGTCGTCGAAGACGCACACCAGGACGGCGGCCGCGTCCTCCCCGGCGGCCGCGACGTCGGCGACGGGGCGGGCGCCGTCCGCGGCGAGGGCCGCGCGCGCCTCGGCCGTCCGGCCCAGCACGCGGACCTCGTGACCGGCCCGGACGAGGCGGCCCACCATCGGGCGGCCCATCCGGCCCGCTCCGACGAATCCGAGGCGCATCGGCGGCTCCTGTTCGCGCGTGGTCGCCGTGCGGGTCGCGGCGCGGTGGCCGGCCCGGACGACGTCGATCCCCGGTGGGGCTCTCAGGTGACCGCGACACTAGCCAGGCTCAACGTTTTGAGCAATAGGTCACGCAGGTGAACAACAATTCAAAGTGTTGATTCAGCCTTTCCGGACGACCTCCGGCCGGGACGTCGCCACCCCTCTCGCGCGTCGCATCGACGCTGGTCAGCGCACCCTCCGGGCGTCACGTGGAGCGTTCGTCCGCAGGCCGTGCCGATGCGGCGCCAAGACGTCGCGAGACGTGACCGCACGCCCCGGCGGTGCGGCCGTGCACTGTTGACGCCCCGGCGCCCGGCTGCTTTTCTTCGCCGTGGGCGGCCGGCCGGCGCGAGGAGCACCGGGTTCCCGGTCGTCCCGGCGCCGGGCGGCGGCCCGGCGACCGGGCCCGTGCACGGGCCCGCCCGTCTACCCGGACGGCGGCGCGCCGCGGAAGCCCTCGCGCCCGCGCCGCCCGCGGCGCCGCGGCCCGTGCCGCCGACGCCGGCACCGCAGAACCGTCCGAGAGACGCCGTCCGAAGGAGCGCCGATGAGCGGACCGACAGCGACCCCACCGACGGGGACACCGACCGGGACACCGACCGCGAGCACGTCCGCGGCGAAGGCGCGCGTCGGCTTCGTCGGGCTGGGCGGCCAGGGCGGGCCCATGGCCCGCCGGATCGTCGAGGCCGGGCACCCGACGACGCTGTGGGCCCGCCGCCCGGGCTCCCTCGAACCGTTCGCCGACACCGCCGCGAGGACCGCCGCCTCCCCCGCGGCGATGGCGGCCGACTGCGACGTCGCCTGCGTCTGCGTGGTCGACGACGCCGACGTCGAGCAGGTCGTCGCCGGGGAGGACGGGATCCTGGCAGGACTCCCCGAGGGCGGGGTGGTCGTCGTGCACAGCACGGTGCACCCCGACACTTGCCTGCGTCTCGCCGACCTGGCCGCCGCGCGGAACGTGTCCGTGGTGGACGCGCCGGTCAGCGGGGGCGGGCACGCGGCCGCGGAGGGACGGCTGCTGGTGATGGCGGGCGGCGAGGACGCGGCCGTCGAGCGCTGCCGCCCGGTGTTCGCGACCTACGCCGACCCGGTCGTCCACCTCGGCCCGCTCGGGTCCGGGCAGCTCACCAAGCTGCTCAACAATGTGCTGTTCACCGCGAACCTCGCGACGGCCGCGGGCGCCCTCGCCCTGGGCCGGTCGCTCGACGTCGACCCGGCCCGCCTCGCAGAGGTGATCGCGCACGGCAGCGGGGCCAGCTTCGCGCTCGGCCGGGTCGCGGCGGCGGGCGGCACGCTCGACCCGATGGCGGCCCGCGCGGGGGCGCTGCTGCGCAAGGACGCGCGGCTGCTGGCCGCCGTCGCGGAAGCGGCGGGCGTGCCCCCGGGCCCGGTCCTGCGCGCCGCGGACGACGCCCTGGACCTCATGGACCACCGCAGGTGAGAGGGCCGCACGGAGCCCCTCGACTGGTCCGGCATTGACCATCTCCCCTAGTGAGATTAGCGTTCTCGTCATTGGAGAGCGAGGTGGCTGCACATGCCGGAGACCCCCCATGCGGACGAGCGATCGCGGCACCGGGTCGTCCAATGGGCCACCGGGAACATCGGCGCGCGGGCGCTGCGGGCGGTGATCGAGCACCCGGCCCTGTCCCTGGCCGGAGCGTACGTGCACTCGCCCGCCAAGGCCGGGAAGGACGCCGGTGACCTGTGCGGTGCCGGGCCGACGGGCGTCACCGCCACCCGTGACGTCGGCGAGATCCTGACGCTGCGCCCCGACTGCGTCCTCTACATGCCGGCGGCCTGCGACCTCGACACGGTCTGCCGGCTGCTCGAGGCGGGCGCGAACGTCGTCACGACGCGGGGCGAGTTCCACCGTCCCGGCAGCATGGACCCCGACGTCCGCCGGCGGGTCGAGGCGGCGTGCGAGCGCGGCGGCGCCTCGATCCACAGCACCGGCAGCAGTCCCGGGTTCATCACCGAGGCGGTGCCGCTGGTGCTCACGTCGGTCCAGCGGCGCCTCGACCGGCTGACGATCAGCGAGTTCGCCGACCTCTCGCGGCGCGACTCCCCCGGACTGCTGTTCGACGTCATGGGCTTCGGCCGTCCTCCCGCCGACATGGACGAGCGCCGCCTGTCCCATGGGCGCGTCAGCTTCGGCCCGTCCCTGGCGCTCGTCGCCGACGCGCTCGGCCTGCCGCTGGACTCCCTCGAGGCGTCCGGGGAGGTCGCGACCGCGCCGCGCACGGTCCGCATCGCCGCGGGCGAGATCGCGGCCGGGACCGTCGCCGCGCAGCGCGTCACGGTCTCCGGCGTCCGCGCGGGGCGGGCCCTGCTGCGCTTCCGCGCGACCTGGTACTGCACCACCGAACTCGACGCCGACTGGGACGTCCGCGCCACCGGCTGGCACATCGCGGTGGAGGGCGACGCCCCGCTGGACGTCGACCTGCGGTTCCCCGTCCCGCTCGACCGGATGGCCGCGACCACCCCCGGCTACACCGCCCACCGGGCGGTCAACGCCGTCCCGTTCGTCTGCGCCGCCGCGCCCGGCATCCGCACGACCGCCGACCTGCCGCAGATCGTCGCCGCGCTCGGCTGAGCGCGCCCGCCTTCACCACCGAGCACGAGCCACCGACGCACGAGCCACCGACGCACGAGGAGCAGCCGTTGAGCGCCGCCGACGCGAACCCGTCCCTTTTCGACCGGGGCCTGGCGACCCGCCGGGAGGTGCTCGGCCGCGCGCACGTGGAGCGCTCCATGGCCGGGGTGAGCGGGTTCTCCCGCCCCGTCCAGGAACTGGTCACCGAGTTCTGCTGGGGCGCCGTGTGGACCCGCGACGGCCTCGACCGGCGCACCCGCAGCCTGATCAACCTCGGGATGCTGACGGCGCTGGGCCGCGACCACGAACTCGCGGTGCACGTTCGCGCGGCGGTCACCAACGGCTGCACGGTCGCCGAGATCCGCGAGGCACTGCTCCAGACGACGGTGTACTGCGGCGTCCCGGCGGCGACGCACGCGTTCCGCATCGCCGAGCGGGTGCTCCGGGAACTGGACGAGCTCGCGGACGAGCCCGCCGGCGACGGGACGGCGGAACGATGAGCGGGCGCGCACCGATCCGGACGGTCGGGTTCGTCGGCCTCGGCAACATGGGGCGGCCGATGTCCCGGCGGCTCGCGGAGGCCGGGCTGCGGGTCCGGGCCCACGACCCCGTGCCGCCCTCCGGGGACCTCCCGGACGGCCTCGTGCTCGCGGCGTCGCCCGCCGACGCCGCGCGGGGCGCCGGCGCCGTCGTGCTCATGCTGCCGGACAGCGACATCGTGGAGGGCGTCGTCGACGGCCTGCTCGACGCGCTGGACCCCGGCTCGGCGCTGATCGACATGGGGTCCAGCCGTCCCCTGTCCACGCGGAAGCTCGCGGCCCGGGCCGCGGAACGGGGCGTCGCGTTCGTGGACGCCCCCGTGTCCGGCGGGGTGAAGGGCGCCGGGGGCGGTACGCTCACCGTCATGGCCGGCGGCGCCGCCGCGGACGTCGAGCACGTCCGCCCGCTCCTGGACGTGCTGGGCCGCACCGTCGTGCACGCCGGGGGCGTCGGGGCCGGGCACGCGCTGAAGGCGTTCAACAACCTGCTGTCGGCCTCCCACCTGCTGGCGACCGCCGAGGTGGTGCGGGCGGGGAGCCGCTTCGGGCTCGACCCGGCGGTCATGATCGAGGCGATCAACGCGTCGAGCGGCCGCTGCGCCTCCACCGAGGTCAAGTGGCCGGACTTCGTCCTCACCGGCCGCCACGACTCCGGTTTCGGCCTGTCGCTGATGCTCAAGGACATGCGGATCGCGGCCGAGCTGGCGGAGGCGCAGGGCGAGCCGCTGGCGTTCGGGCGGGCCGCCGTGGACCTGTGGGCTGCGGCCGCCGAGGACCTCGGCCCGGACGCCGACCAGACCGACATCGCCCGGTGGCGGGGCCGCGCCTGACCGCCCGGCCGAGGCGGCGGACGCCCGGTGGCGGGCTCGCACGATAACGTCGGGGCCGTGCGGCTTCATGTGGGATGCGCGATGTGGAACCTCGCCCCGTGGCAGGGGCGCTACCTGCCCCGCGCGCTGCCCGCCGGCGAGCGCCTGCGCGCCTACGCGTCGTGGTGCAACGCGGTCGAGGGCAACACGACCTTCTACGCGACCCCGTCGAGGGACGCGGTCGAGTCGTGGGCGCGGCAGACGCCCCCCGACTTCAGGTTCGTGCTGAAGCTGCCCAAACCGGTCACGCACGGGAGCCGGCTGGCGGGCGCCGACGACGAGCTGCGCGCGTTCCTCCACGCGGTCGAGCCGCTCGGGCCGCGCGCCCACGCCCTGTGGGTGCAGTTGCCCGGGTCGTTCGGGCCGGGTGACGTCGGGACGCTCGCGCGGTTCCTGCGGCGGCTGCCCGCGTCGCACCGGTACGCGGTCGAGGTGCGGCACCGCGCGTTCTTCGAGGAGCCCCGGGCGGCGGCGCTCCTGGAGCGCGCGCTCGCCGAGACCGGCACCGAATGGGTGCCGTTCGACACCACGACGCTGTTCCGGAGCCCGCCGACCAGCGACGCCGAACGCGACGCGTGGACGAAGAAGCCGCGGATGCCGCGGCGCGCGGCGGCGCTCACCGGGCGCCCGATCGTCCGCTACCTCGGCCGCGACGACGCGGGCCGCACCGTCGAGGGCTGGCAGGGGTGGGTCGCGACGGTCGCCGGGTGGCTGCGCGAGGGCCGCACGCCGACCGTGTTCGTCCACACGCCGGACAACGCCGAGGCCCCCGAGCTCGCCCGGCGCTTCCACGACGAGGTGCGGGCGCTGGTGCCGGGGCTCGAGCCGCTGCCGGAGCCGGAGCCCGCCGGTCCGCCGACCCTCTTCTGACGGCCCGCCCCGCCGCGGGTCAGCCCTTCGCGCGCGCGGCCGAGTCGGCGATCTCCCGGTCGGCGACCTCCCGGCCCTGCCAGCCCCGGACGTCGGCGCTCTTGCCCGGCTCGAGGCTCTTGTAGATGTCGAAGAAGTGGCCGATCTCGTCGAGGATGTACGCGTGGACGTCCCGCAGGTCGCGGATGCCCTCGTAGCGGACGTCCCGTGCCGGGACACCGAGGATCTTCGCGTCCGGGCCGTGCTCGTCCAGCATCCAGAAGACCCCGACGCTGCGGACGGTCACCTGGCAGCCGGGGAAGGTCGGCTCCTCCAGCAGGACCATCGCGTCGAGGGGGTCGCCGTCCTCGGCGACGGTGCCCGGGATGTAGCCGTAGTCCACCGGGTACTGCGTCGAGGTGAACAGCATGCGGTCCAGCCGGATCCGCCCGAGCCGGTGATCCATCTCGTACTTGTTCCGCGATCCCCGCGGGATCTCGACGATCATCTCGGTCTCCATCGGTTCCCCCCTCGCAACGCGCGTCCCTCCCCGGGAGTTCGCCGCTGAGAACGTCCCGAAACCGGTTCGGTCACGCCGATCCGCCGCCGGACGCGGCGCCCGTCCGGGCGGCGACCTCGCGCAGCCAGGTGTGCGCGGCGCCGTGCGCGTGCACGGCATGCCACCAGAACGCCTCCTGCACCGGCACCGCCTCGGACGGGCACGGCACGCCGTGCGGCATGAGCACTCCGTCCACCGCGCTCAGCAGCGCGCCGGCGCGGCGCCGAACACCGCCACCGCGCAGTCGGACGCCATGATCGTGAACTCGCACGAGCCCGAGGGCGGGCGCCCGCCCGAACGGGTCCGCGCGGAGACCGCCGCGATGCTGGACCGGCGCGCCGCCGAGGACGAACCGTACGCGTTCATCGGGCTGCCGTCGTCCGTCACCGGGCCATCTCCCGCACTGATCCGCCGCCCCGCCCGACGGCACTGGGCCGCCGGGCATTACGCCGCCGGGCGGGTACGGGGCCGCGCTCGGGTGCCGCACGGGCGTTCGTGCGAGGCGCCCGCGGCACCGCGCGTCGAGGCCCCGCCTCCCCTCAGAGTTCGAGGGTGAGGCGGGGGCCCCGGGAGCGGGACACGCAGATCATCATGAAGCCGCCGTCCGCGCGTTCGGCGTCGGTCAGGACCGCGTCGCGGTGGTCGGGCTCGCCTTCCAGGACGGGCGTCTCGCAGGTGCCGCAGGTCCCTTCGCGGCACGACGAGAGGACGTCGACGCCCGCCTTCTCGACGGCCTCCAGGATCGAGCACCCCGCCGGGACCTCGACCGTCTTGCCGCTCAGGGCGAGCTCCACCTCGAACGCCTCGCGCGGGCCGGTGTCGGGCCGGGCGGCGAACCGCTCGGTGCGCAGGGCGCCGGGCGCCCGCTCCGCGCAGCGCTCCTCCACGGCCGCGATCATCGGTTCCGGGCCGCAGCAGTACACGAGCGTGCCCGGTTCGACCGAGGCGAGCGCGGCGTCCAGATCGAGCGGCCCGGACTCGTCCTGCGGCCGCACCTCGACGCGGTCCCCGTAGCGGGACAGCTCGTCGAGGAAGGCCATCGCGGAGAGCCGCCGCCCGCCGTACAGCAGCCGCCAGTCCGCGCCCGCCGCCTCGGCCGCCGCCGCCATCGGCAGGATCGGCGTGATGCCGATGCCGCCGGCGAGGAAGAGGTAGCGCGGCGCGTCCTCGAGCGCGAAGTTGTTGCGGGGCCCGCGCGTCCGCAGCCGGTCCCCGGGGCGGATCCGCTCGTGCACGATCGTCGAGCCGGGCCCCTCCTTGAGCACGCCCAGCCGCCACGTCCCGTCCTCCGGGTCGCCGCACAGCGAGTACTGCCGCACGACGTCGTCCCCGAGCAGCACGTCGATGTGCGCGCCGGGCCGCCACGGCGGCAGCGCGCCCCCGTCCGCGGCCCGCAGGGTCAGTCCCACGATGCCGTCGGCCAGATCCGTCCTCTCGGCGACGACGACCTCGGTCTCGATGGCGTTGTCCCCGGCCACTCGGCCCCTCCGGCGTTCTACGGCGTCTGGTCACGACGACCATGTCGGGAGGCGCCCGCGCACGTCAGCCGAGGTTCCGTCAAACGGAAGAACTCGACGGCCGCCGGGCCTACGGAGGTCCGGCCCGCCCGGACGGTTCACCCGGGCGTTCGCCACCGCACGCGGGTCCGGGGCCGTCCGCCCGGCTCGCGGGACGGTCCGGCGGCGCGTCAGCGGCGGCGGCCGGTTCGTCTCGTCGGGACGGCCGATGCCGGATCGTCGGGCCACGGATGGCGGGGGTACCGGCCGCGCAGCTCGGCGCGGACCGCCCGGTACCCCTCCCGCCAGAACGACGCGAGGTCGGCGGTGACGGCGGCGGGACGCCCCGCCGGGGACAGCAGATGCACCACCACCTGCACGCGACCGCCCGCGAGGCGGGGCGCGGCGTCCCACCCGAACAGCTCCTGCAGCTTCACGGCCAGGACCGGCTGCTCCGGCGCGTAGTCCACGCGGATCCGGGAGCCCGACGGCACCTCGATCCGCTCGGGCGCCAGCTCGTCCAGGCGCGCCGCGAGGTCCCACGGGAGCAGGCCGCGCAGGGCCGCCGCCACGTCGATGCGGGCGAGGCCGGCGCGGTCGCGGGCGCCCGCGGCCGCCGCCCAGTCCGGGACGTGCCCGAGCAGCGCGTCGTCGTCCACCGCGGGCCACGGCTCCCCCAGCGTCCGGTGCAGGAACGCGAGGCGTTCGCGGAGCGACCGCGCGGCGGGCGTCCAGGTCAGCGCGCTCGTGCCCAGCGCGCGGACCCCGTCGCGCAGCGCCGCCCGCACCCGCTCGGGATCGGGGTCGCGCAGCGGGCGCGCGCCCAGCTCGATCGCGCCGAGCCGCTCGACCCGCCGCGCCACCACGTCCCCGTCCCGCCAGGCGACCTCCTCGCCGGACGCCGCGAGGGGCGCGGCCGCGAACCGGGCGACGTCCTCGTCGATCACCACGGCCTGCCGGATCCGCGCCGACGCCGCGCCCGCGGGACGGTCGGCCGCCGCGATCGCGAGCCACCGGGGCCGCGCCCCGGCGAGCGCCGACCCGTCGGCGAGGGCCGCGCCCGTCCCGGACGCCATCAGGTAGTCGCGCCCGCCGTCCGCGCGGACCCGCGCGACCCGCTCCGGAAACGCGAGCGCGACCACCGCCCCCGCCACCGCGTCGTCCCCCGCGAACGGGCCCGCCGAGACGTCCTCCTCGGGCGCCGCGGGCGGCGCCTCCGGCCCGGCGAGGGCGGCCCGGAGGCGGCGGGACTCGTCGCGCCAGCGGGCGGCGACGGCGTCGGCGGACAGG
>NZ_JBHTJA010000027.1:0-68336 GCF_042675525.1 Actinomadura sediminis | reverse complement strand
CGGCGACCGCCCTGCTCGGCGGCGACGCGACCCGCGACGACGCACCCCCGGCGCCGCCCGTGCCGCCCGTCTCGCGGCCGGCGTCCGGTCCGTCCGGACGTCCGGGCGGCGGGGTCCCGCGCCGTGCGCTGGCCATCGGCGCCGGCGTGCTCGCGGCCGCCGTGCTGATCGCGTTCGTCGGCTACAAGGTCATCGGCGGGGGGCCGCCGGAGAAGCTCGCGACCGCGTTCAGCGACACCTTCGCCAGCAGCGACTCCGGCTGGTACACCTTCGGCGAGAGGCAGCTCTACGCGAACGACCGGTACCGCATGCGGACGTCCGGCTCGGACTCGTCGGTGTCGGCGTTCGTGCCCAAGGGCGAGGTGAACGACTTCCCCGACCCCGTCCTGGCGACCGTCACCGTCGCCGCCCGCGAGGGCCCCGCCGACGCGCGGTTCGGCATGACGTGCCGGTCGAACGACGACGGCGCACGGCAGTACGTCTTCCTGGTCCGCAACGACGGTCAGGGCGCGCTGCTGCGCAAGGTCAACGGGGACATCGGCACCAAGGACCTCGCGACGGTCGACTCGTCCGGCGGGTGGGACGAGGAGGGCCCCAACGAGATCCAGATCGCCTGCGAGGGGCGGGACGGCGGCGAGAGCGTCCGCCTGCGGCTCTGGGTGAACGGCGAGCGGGTCATCGACGAGACCGACGGCGAGCAGCCGCTGCCCAACGGCTGGATCGGGCTGCGCATCGAGCGGGGCGGGAACCAGGCCGAGGACGTCACCGCCGAGTTCGACGACTTCGACATGTCGAAGATCCTCGAGTAGCCCGTCAGCGGGCCGGTTCGGGCGGCAGGTACCCGTTCGTCCAGCGGGCCAGCTCCTCGAACACGCGCCCGCGCACCGGCTCGGGCGACAGCACCAGGTCGTGCAGGCCGCCCTCGATCCGGACGAGCGTCACGTGCGGGCCGAGCCGGGGCGCCCAGCGCGCCATGTGCTCGACGTCGAGGATGGCGTCGGCGCCCGAGACGTCCGGTGACCGGCGGGACGGGCGGACGCTGCGGGTGGACGCCATCACCAGCACCGGCACGTCGATCGCGAGGCCGCGGTGCAGGCGGAGCTGCCCGCGCCGGACGGCGTCCAGCCAGGCGGCGCGGACGGGGAAGCCCAGCAGCGGCTTCCAGGCGAGGTCGAAGTCCCATTCGCCCTCGTGCTCGCGGTGCAGGCTGCGGGCGTACAGGTCGGACAGCCCGGCGGGCAGCGGCGCCTTCGGCAGCCGGGGGCGCAGCGCGCGGGCCAGCCCGGCGCCGAGCTTGCGCATCGGCCACGGCTCGTTGATGTCCAGGAACGGGCTGTTGAGGAAGACGCCGTCGACCACGCCCTTCCCGCGCACCCGGTCGGCGTACAGGGCGGCGACGAGGCCGCCGGTGGAGTGCCCGTTCAGGAGCAGCGTCCCGTGCTCGTCCCGCTCCCGGACGATCCGGACGGCCTCGTCGATCTCCGCGAAGTACTCGGTGAGGCTCTCGATGTAGTTCGGCGTCTGGTGGGGCCGCAGCGAGCGCCCGTACTTGCGCAGGTCGAGCGCGTAGAAGTCGAACCCGAGGCCGGTGTAGAAGTCGGCCAGGTGCCGCTGGAAGAAGTAGTCGACGAACCCGTGCAGGTAGAGCACCGCGCGGCGGGACGGCTCGGGGCGGCGGCGCCGCACCAACGTCGCGACGACCTCCCCCTCGGCGTCCCGGCCCATCGGCAGCTCGATCGCCTCGTAACCGGGGCCGAGCACGTCCGTCGCCACGACCTCGCCCATCCGGGCCTCCCTCGATCTCGATCTTCGGCGCCGGGCCTCAGCGTACGGCGTCCGCCCGCCGCCCCGGCCACCGTCCACATTTCGGACACCCCATATGCCGGATATCGGCACCCGCACAGGTCATCTAGGGTGGGTCCGTCCAGCAGGCGAGCACGGGAACACGAGGGAATGTCCGAAACTCAACACGCCGCGCCCCGGTCCGCGGGCCTGCGGACGGGGCTCCGCCGCCGGCACATGACGATGCTCGCGATCGGCGGCGCGGTCGGCGCCGGGCTGTTCGTCGGCAGCGGCGCCGTGATCGGCACCGCGGGCCCCGCCGCCGTCCTGTCCTACGCGGCGGCGGGCGCGCTCGTCCTGTGCGTCCTGCGGGCCCTCGGCGAGATGGTCGTCGCGCGGCCCGTCGCGGGATCCCTCGCCGAGTACGCGCGGATGGCGCTCGGCCCGTTCGCCGGGTTCACGATCGGCTGGATCTACTGGTACCTCTACGTCATCCTCGTGGGCGCGGAGGCGGTCGCGGGCGCCGCGATCCTCGCCGCGTGGATCGACCTCCCGGCCTGGACGCTCGCCGCCGCGCTGCTCGTCGTGATGACGGCCGTCAACCTCGTGTCCGTCCGGTCCTTCGGCGAGTTCGAGTTCTGGTTCGCCTCGATCAAGGTCGCCGCGATCGTGGTGTTCATCGTCCTCGGCGTCCTGTGGGTGCTCGGCCTGTGGCCCGACTCCCCCGGCGGCCTCGGCAACCTCACCGCGCACGGCGGATTCGCCCCGAACGGCGCCGGCGCGATCTTCACCGCGATCGTCGCGGTCATGTTCGCGTTCGGCGGCACCGAGATCGTCACCATCGCCGCCGCGGAGAGCTCCGAACCCGGACGCGCCGTCGCGAAGGCCACCGGCAACGTGCTGTGGCGCGTCGCGATCTTCTACGTGTTCTCGATCCTGCTCGTCGTCGCGATCCTGCCGTGGAACGCCGCCGAGGTCCTCACCAGCCCGTTCGTCAGCGCCCTGGAGCACCTCGACGTCCCCGCCGCCGGCACCCTCATGCAGGCCGTCATCCTCACCGCCGTCCTGTCGGTGCTGAACTCGGCGATCTACGTCTCGTCCCGGATGCTGTACGTGCTGACCCGCGACGGCGACGCCCCCGCCGGGCTCGTGAAGCTGAACCGGCGCGGCGTCCCCGTCCGCGCGATCCTGCTCGGGACGGTCGCCGCGTGGGCCGCGGTCATCGCCTCCTACACGTCCCCCGACCAGGTCTTCGCGTTCCTGATGAACTCGATCGGTGTCGTGCTCGCGTTCGTCTACCTGGCGATCCTGTTCTCCCACCTGCGGCTGCGCGCGCGCCTGCGGCGCGAGGACCCGGACAGCCTCACCTACCGCATGTGGCTGTTCCCGTACCTCACCTGGATCGTGATCGCCGCCCTGGGCGCCGTCCTGGTCTCGATGGCGCTCATGGACGAGCGCCGCTCGCAGCTCGTCGCGTCCCTGGTCAGCCTCGCGGTCGTCGCCGCCGCCTACCCGCTGCGCAAGCGGTTCGGGAAGACGCCGCCGGTCGCCGCGCCGCAGACGCTCACGAAGGCGCCGTGACCCCGCTCAGTCCTTGCGGCCGGTCGCGGCGACGGTCACGCCGAGCCCGATCATCATCATCCCGCCGGCGCCGCCGATCGCCGACAGCCGCCGCGGGGACCGCGCGAACCACGCCCGCGCCGAACCCGCGGCCAGGCCCCACACGCTGTCGCACAGCAGCGCGAGCACCGCGAACAGCAGCCCGAACACCGTCATCTGCAGCGGGACGCGCCCCTGCGCGGGATCGGCGAACTGCGGCAGCACGGCGGCGAAGAACACCGCCGTCTTCGGGTTCGTCACGCCGACCACGAACCCCTGCCACAGCTCGCGGCCCCGCGTCCGCGCCTCCCCGGTCTCGGCGACCGCCTCCCGCAGCGCGCCCCGGTTCCGGAAGGCGTGCACCCCCAGGTACACGATGTAGGCGGCGCCCGCCGTCTTCAGCACCGTGAACACGACCGCGGACCGTTCCACCAACGACCCGACGCCGACCGCCACCGCCACCGTCAGCGCCACCAGCCCGAGCGCGTTCCCGGCGACGCTCGTCAGCGCGGTGCGGCGCCCGTGCGCGAGCGCGCGGCCGACGACGAACAGGACCGTGGGCCCGGGGATCACGATGATGGCCAGCGCCATCGCGGAGAACCCGAGCAGCTGATGCAGCGTCACCATGAGGCCGCACGGTACGCCGGACGCCGCGGAACTCCCACCGAATATTCGGCCGCGGAACCCGTGACCGGGCCCGGACACCAATAGATCGTGACGCGGGCCACAATGCGGCGTAGGGTGCGCGTGTGTCCGCCCCCGCGTCCGAGGCGCCCGACCGATCCGACCCCGACCCGCCCGGCCGGCCCGCGAGCACCGCCCCGGCGCCGCCCGCCTGGCGGCCGCTGCTGCTCGTCGCGGGCGGCGCCGCGCTCGTCCTCCTCGCCCTCAGCGCCCGCTACGGGTACCACCGCGACGAGCTGTACTTCCGCGTCGCCGGGCGGCACCTCGACTGGGGCTACCCGGACCAGCCGCCGCTCGTCCCGCTGCTCGCCCGCGCGATCACCGCGCTGTTCGGCGACTCGCTCGTCGCGCTGCGCGTCCCGTCCGCCCTCTGCGTCGCCGCCGGGATCCTGGTCGCGGGCCTGACCGCCCGCGAGCTGGGCGGGCGGCGCCGGGCGCAGCTCCTCACCGCCGGGGCGTACGCCGTGTGCCCGTTCGCGATCGCGTCCGGGCACACCCTCTCCACGGCGACGTTCGACATGCTGCTCACCACGGTGCTCGCCTGGCTCGCGATCCGCTGGGTACGGACCCGCGACCAGCGGCTCCTCCTCGCGGCCGGCGCGGTGACCGCCGTCGCCGTGAACGTCAAGTACCTGGCGCCCGTCGCGCTGGCCGCGCTCGTCGCCGGGCTGCTGATCGCCGGGCCCCGCGACCTCCTCCGCCGCCCGCTGCTCGCCGCCGGCGCCGCCCTCGCGGCCGCCGCCGCCGTCCCCGGGCTGCTCTGGCAGGCCCGCCACGGCTGGCCGCAGCTCGACATGGCCGACGCGATCGCCGGGGACGCCGACTTCGGCGGGCGGCCCGGCTTCCTCCCGTTCCAGCTCGTGCTGACCGGCGTCGTCCTGTCCTGGCTGTGGATCTACGGGCTGTGGCGGCTCTACCGGTCGGCCGACCTCGCCCCGTACCGGTTCATCGGCCACGCCTACCTGCTGCTGAACGTCGTGTTCCTCGCCACCGCGGGCAAGCCCTACTACCTCTCCGGGCTGTGGGCCGCGCTGTGGGCGGCGGGCGCCGTCGAGGTCGAACGGCGCGGCGCGCCCCGCGGCTGGGGATGGGCCGCGACCGTCCCCGCCTACGCGGTCACCGGCGTCTCGACCGTCCTGCTCACGCTGCCCGTCTACCCCGTCGCCACGCTCGCGAGCACCCCGCAGCCCGCCGTCAACCCCGACGGCGCCGAGACCGTCGGCTGGCCCCGGTTCGTCGCCGAAGTGGCCCGCGTGCACCGCACGCTCCCACCGGGCGAACCGGCGACGATCATCGTGGGCAACTACGGGGAGGCCGGCGCGATCGACCGGTACGGGCCCGGCCACGGGCTCCCCCGCGCCTACAGCGGCCACAACGGCTACTGGTACTTCGGACGCCCGCCCGACACGGCCGCCACCGCGATCGTCGTCGGCCCGGAAAGCGTCGCGGGCGCCGCGCGACTCCGGCGCTTCTGGACGGACGTCCGCCCCGCCGGGCGCATCGACAACGGCGTCGACCTCGACAACGAGGAACAGGGCAAGCCCGTCTGGATCTGCCGCGGCCTCCGCGGCACCTGGACCGAGCTGTGGCCCGAGTTCAAGACACTGTCGTGAGGATCTCCCAGGCCCCCGCCCGCCGGACCAGCAGGTCGTGCCCCAGCAGCGCGGACGCCGGGGCGTCCCACGCCGGGTCGGCGTCCCGCGCCCACACCTGCGCGACCGCCCAGCGCAGCTTGTCGACGCCCTCCGGGTGACCGGTGCCCGACGCGACGAACACGTCCCGCGCGGGCGCCGCCACCACCAGGTCGCCCTCCACGTCCTGCGCGAGCTTGTCGAGGAAGCCGTCGTCCAGCAGCAGGCTCGCCTCGAGACCGCCCAGCGCGACCGTCACCGCCCGCACGTCCGGATACCAGTTCAGGCCCAGCTCGGGACGGCGGTCCCGCAGGTTCAGCACCGCCCGCGCGCGCAGCTCGCCGGGCTCCACGCCCAGCTCCGCGCAGTGCCGCCGCGCCACGTGCTCGTACCGGCGGCCGTTCTCGTCCGCGTGCTCCAGCGCGTACGTCACGTACAGGTCGCCGGCGAACGGGTCGCGCACCGGCTCCTCGTCCGTCGGAAGCGGGAACTCGAGCTGCACCTCGGCCGGCACCCGCGCCTTCATCAGCGGGACGATGAGACTCGGGTCGGTCACGGGGTATTCCTCCTGATACGTCGGCCGCACCTTCGAGTGGATCACCCTACCGCCGCGCCCGTCTCACGCGTCCCGGCCCTTACCGTCCCTTGACACCGGAACGCACCACGGGCAGTCCCGCGGGCGCGCCCTGCTCGATCAGCCGCCACACCGCGTCCGTGTCGAGGTGCTCCTCCACCAGATCGCCGAGCGCGTCCAGCGTCGCCTCCCGCAGCGCGGCGAACGACACGTCCGGCGCCGGGACGAAGTCGCGCCCCGCCGCGCCCGCGACGTCCGCCAGGAACGCCCGCCGGAACCCGTCGTTCTCCATCGCGCCGTGCCAGGTCGTGCCCCACACACCGCCCTGCCTGCACCCGTCCAGGAAAGGCTCGCCGCCCTCCACGGACACGACACCGTGGTGGATCTCGTACGCCTCCACGCGCTCCCCGTACGCCGAGCCGCCCGGACGTCCGAGCACCTTCTCCCGGCCGAACACCACGCTCGCGGGCAGCACATCGAGCCCCGCGACGCTCCCCTCACCCGACTCCACGTCGTCCCGGATCTCCCGCGCGAGCATCTGGTAGCCGCCGCACACGCCGAGCACCGGCCGCCCCTCCCGCACCCGCCGCAGGACCTCGTCCGCCATCCCCCGCTCCCGCAGCCACGCCAGATCGCGCACGGTCGCGCGCGTCCCCGGCAGGACGACCAAGTCCGCGTCCGCGAGATCGCCCGCGCTCGCCGCGTACCGCACGACCACGCCGGGCTCGCAGGCCAGCGCGTCCAGGTCGGTGAAGTTCGAGATGCGCGGGAACCGCACGACCGCCACCCGCAGCGTCTCCCGCCCGTACGGCGCCCGCGCGTCCGGCCGCGGAGCGTCCAGCGCCAGCGTGTCCTCCGAATCCAGGTAGAGCCCGAGCTTCCACGGCAGAACACCCAGAGTCGGGCGCCCCGTCAGCTCCCGCAGCCGCTCCAGCCCCGGCTCCAGCAGCTCGGGGGCACCCCGGAACTTGTTGATCACGAACCCGGCGATCAACGCCTGATCAGCGGGCTCCAGCAGCGCGACCGTCCCGAACAGCGACGCGAACACACCGCCCCGGTCGATGTCGCCGACCACCACCACCGGCAGGTTCGCCGCCCGCGCCAGCCCCATGTTCACGATGTCCCCGGCCCGCAGGTTGATCTCCGCCGGGCTGCCCGCCCCCTCGCAGACCACCACATCGAACTCGGCGCGCAACTGCGCGAGCGACTCCCGCACGACCTCCCGGAGCCGCTCCTTGTGACTCCCGTACTCCAGCGCGTCGACCTCCGCCACCGGACGCCCCAGCACCACCACCTGGCTCCGCCGGTCGCTCCCCGGCTTCAGCAGCACCGGATTCATCAGCGCCCGCGGCGTCACCCCCGCCGCCTGCGCCTGCATGTACTGCGCCCGCCCGATCTCCGCGCCGTCCTCCGTCACCATCGAGTTCAGCGACATGTTCTGCGCCTTGAACGGCGCGACGCGCACCCCCTTGCGCCGCAACCACCGGCACAACCCCGCCGTCACCACGCTCTTCCCCGCGTCCGACGTCGTCCCCGCCACCAGCAGCCCGCTCACCCGCGCCTCCACGCCACCACCGCGGCCAGCCCCGCCGCCGCGAACGTCACCGCCGCCGACAACCGGACGGCCCTCCCGATGTCGGGCACCCGCGGCGCCCGCCCGTCCCCCATCTCCGGACGCCGCTCCACCAGCCCCCCGTACGAGTTCGTCCCGCCCAGCCGCACACCGAGCGCCCCCGCGAACGCGGCCTCGCACCGCCCCGCGTTCGGGCTCGGATGGTTCCCGCCGTCCCGCAGCAGCACCCGCCACGCGCCCGGCCCGCCGAACGACGCCACGAGCGCCCCCGTGACCCGCGCGGGCACCCAGTTCATGACATCGTCGAGCCTCGCCGCCGCCCACCCGAACCGTTCGTACCTCGCGTTCCGGTACCCGACCATCGCGTCGAGCGTGTTCACCGCCCGATAGACGAACAACCCCGGAATCCCCGCGACCGCGCCCCACACCAACGGCGCGACGGCCGCGTCGCTCGTGTTCTCCGCCACCGACTCGACCGTCGCACGAACGAGCTCGTCCGCCCGCAGACCCTTCGGGTCCCGCGCGCACAGATGCGGCAACCGCGCCCTCGCACCCTCGAGATCGCCCCGCCCGAGAGCGTCCGCCATCAGCAGGCCCTCACGCCCCAGCGACGTCCCGCCCAGAACGGCCCACGTCGCGAGCGCCGTCGCCCACGGCCCCCTGCAGGCCCGCTCCACCGCGAACCCCGCGAGACCGGCCCCGCCCACGAGCAGCCCCGCGTACAGGACCCCCGCCGCCCGCGAATCCCGGTAGACCGCGCGCTCCAGCCGCGAAGCGACCCGCCCGAACCCCGCGACCGGATGCCCCCGCCTCGGATCACCCACCACCGCGTCCAGAACCACACCGAGGACCAACCCCTCAGCGGAGACACGCGTCAAGCTCATCCCAGTGCCGCTCCAGCCAATCCTGAGCCCGCCTTATGCGAAGCCCCGCCCCACCCTGCCAGACCCGCGCCCAGCTCCCGCCCCCGCGGGCCCTCCCCCGCATCGCCTCGTACGACCGCTCGAACCGCACCCGCGCCGCCGGCAGCACCTCGTTCCGCTCCCCCCGCGACAGCCCGTACGCGTCGCAGAACACCCGAAGCCTCCGCCCCACATCGACGCCGTACCACACCGCGTCCCGGTCCGCCGGGTCCGCGATCGGCCCCCAATGCCGGAGCGCCGTCACCACGTCGTACAACCGCCGCGTCGGCCGCGCCAGCTCGAAGTCGATCAACGCGACCGGCACCTCCCCGCGAAAGACCACGTTCTCCGGCGTCACATCGCAGTGCCCGACGATCTCCGGCTCCCCGTCGAGGTACGACCCCTGATCCCAGGGCCCGTCCGGCACCCCGAACGACCGCACCGCCTCGTGGTACCGCCGCAGCAACCCCGCGACCCCCCGCAGGGCGTCGTCCGTCCCCGCGTACCGCGGCAACGGCCGTCCGGGCACCTCCCCGGGCACCCAGCTCAGCACCTCGCGGCCCGACTCGTCCGTCCCCAGCACCCGCGGCGCCTCGAACCCCACGCCCTCCAGATGCCGCAACAACCCGCGCACCGCCGCACTGTGCGCCCCCACCGGCCGCCGCACCGTGTCCGCCACCCGCACCACGCCCCCCGTCCCGGAGAGCGGCACCTCACCTTCCACGGCCACCAAAGATATGCGCCCCACGACAGCGGCACGGCCGCGCGCGGCGATATGGATGTGGAGCCAGACGACGCTCCGCCTTACACTGTGACCCGGCGTCCAGCCGGTCGCCGAGCGCCCGTAGCTCAGCTGGATAGAGCATCGGACTTCTAATCCGACGGTCGCGGGTTCGAATCCTGCCGGGCGCGCAACCCCCTGACCAGGGGTCTTACCACTGCCAAAATTCCAAAATCGAGCCCGAAACGCCCCACTTCGTTCCCGTGTTCGCTCGATGTTCGCTCGTGTGTCGGCGCCGGGTCGTCGCCCCCCCGGACCGGGCAACCGCTCAGCGCTGTCAGGACCCGAACGGCCACCGCAGGCCCGCGACTGCGAGAAAAGCCATCATCTAGGGACCTGCGACCGCGCGACCGGGAGAGCTTCACGCACCGAATGAGCCGATGCCCGCGCCCGGAGTACCTCCAGAGGCGGGCACCGGCTCGGTCAAGTCCGATGGTCACCTCGTGCGGGTCATCGCCCCGTCCCCTGCACCAGTGGGACGCCCCGTCCGCGCATTTCCTTTCGGGCTTCACGCTCGGCGTGTGGTGCGGCGTGGGCTTCCTGCTCGGCCTCGGAGCGGGAGGGAGCCTCCTCGCCGACGCGGCCGGCGCCCACCGGGCCGACGGCAGCGGCGTTCCGGGCATGTTCGCCGCCGAACGGATGGAGGACGGCGGCAGGCTGGGTCGGCGACTTCACCGGCGACGACGGCTCCGTGCGGCTGCGGGACGTCCGGCGGCGGCACCGAGGCCGCCCGTGGGCCAAGCCCCTCATCGGCGCCGTTGCTGTGCTGCCCGATCGGCTCCGGCCTGCTCGTGCGCGGCTGCACGGCATGGTGGACGAAGCACGCCGGGTCGGGCGGCGGGTCCGGTTCTGGGCGGCCCTGGACGCGCCGGGTCCCGCGCGGGAGGCCGTGTGGGCGGAGCGGGGGGTTCCTGACCGGGAACGGCTACCCGCGGGGTTTCCGTTCCGCGGACCGGGCCCGCTTCTCCTCGTCCTCCAGCAGGGGGCCGACGCGGAACGGGACCTGGTCCGTGAGGACGATCGAGGTGGTGCTGCGCCGGACGCCCGGGCACGCGAGGATCGAGTCGATCACCTCGTGGAGCTGCTTGCCGTTCGGCGCGACCGCGCGCACCAGCAGGTCGCCCTGGCCGGTGATGCCGAGGACCTCCAGCACGCGCGGGATCGCCGCCAGCCCCGCCGCCGCCTCCCGCAGCCGTCCCTGCGCGACCTCCAGGGTGACGAACGCGGTCAGCTCGAAGCCGAGCGCGCCGAGGTCGACCTCCCGGCCGCGGTGCCCGATGACGCCCTCCCGTTCGAGCCGCTCGACGCGGGCGTGCGCGGTGTTGCGGGCGATGCCGAGCTTCGCGGCCAGCTCGGTCACGCCGATCCGCGGCTGCTCGACGAGCCGCCGCAGGATCTGCAGGTCGAGGAGAGTGGTACGCGTCACAGCGCTCAGCCTTCGCGGTTCGTCCGGTCCAGATTTGAGCAATCTGCTCAAGTACCGTCCGACCATATTGCATAACGCTCACCGCAGCGAGCTAATGCAGGCATGCATAGCATCGCTTCCCCGCTCCGCGACCGGCTGGAACTCGACCGGGGACGGATCGCGATCGGCGGGGTCCACGCGCTCGTCCGGCTGCTGCTCGACCAGCGGCGCGCGGACGCCCGGCGCGGCTGGAAGACCGCGGGGTTCGTCTCGGGGTACCGCGGTTCGCCGCTCGGCGGGCTCGACCAGCAACTCGTGCGGGACGCGGCGCTGCTGGAGGCGGACGGCATCCGGTTCGTGCCCGGCGTGAACGAGGAGCTGGCGGCGACGGCCGTCTACGGTTCGCAGCTCGCCGAGCACCTCCCCGGCCCCCGCTACGAGGGCGTCTTCGGTCTCTGGTACGGCAAGGCGCCCGGCGTGGACCGGTCGCTGGACGCCTTCAAGCACGCGAACTGGCTCGGGACGTCCGCGCGGGGCGGGGTGCTCGCGGTGGTGGGCGACGACCCGTCGTGCAAGTCGTCCACGCTGCCGTCGGCGACGGAGGGGGCGCTCGCCGAGGCGTTCATGCCGGTGCTCGTCCCGGCGTCGGTCGGGGACGTGCTGCGGCTCGGCCGGCACGGGTTCGAGATGTCGCGGTTCAGCGGTGCCTGGACGGGCTTCAAGCTCGTCACGGACGTCGCCGACTCGCACGAAGTGGTGGACGTCGCGCCGGTGCCCGACCCGGTGCTCCCCGAGTTCGCGTGGCGGGGCCGCCCGTGGCGGCCGACGCGGCGGCCGGGCGTCGACCTGAAGGACACGGTGGCCCTGGAGCCCGAGGTGCTGGAGGGACGGCTGCGGGCGGCGACCGCGTACGCCGCGGCGAACGGGCTCGACCGGATCGAGGGCGCGACCGGTGACGCGGCGATCGGGCTGGTGGCCGCCGGGCGCACCTACCTGGAGCTGCGCGAGGCCCTCGACCGGCTCGGGCTGGACGACGCGGCGCTCGCCCGGCGGGGTGTCCGGCTGCTGCGGCTCGCGCTGGTCCACCCGCTGGACGGGGACCGGGTGCGGGAGTTCGCGCGCGGGCTCCGCGAGATCGTCGTGGTGGAGGAGAAGCGCGCGTTCGTCGAGACGCAGATCCGGGACGTCCTGTACGGTGCGGCGGACCGTCCCGCCGTGTACGGCAAGCGCGGGCCGGCCGCGTACGGGGAGCCGGCGGCCGGCGTCCCCGGGCCGGGGCCGGACGGCGCCCTCGTCCCGCTCGACGGCGGCCTCGACGCGGACCGGATCGTCCGGGCGCTGGCCCGGTTCCTCGCCGACCGGATCGGCGCGGAGCACCTGGACCTGCGCGACCCCGCGCTGCGGCCGGGCAAGCCCGCGATCACCCTGCTGGGGGCGGCGCGCACGCCGTACTTCTGCTCGGGCTGCCCGCACAACCGGTCGACGGTCGTGCCGGACGGGTCGATCGCCGCGAGCGGCATCGGCTGCCACGTGATGACGGTGTTCACCGACCGCAGCATCGGGACGACGCAGATGGGCGGCGAGGGCGCGATGTGGGTCGGCGCCGCGCCGTTCAGCGACACCGAGCACATGTTCCAGAATCTCGGCGACGGGACGTTCTTCCACTCGGGCGGCCTCGCGATCCGGCAGGCGGTCGCGGCGGGCACCAACATCACCTACAAGATCCTCTACAACGCGGCCGTGGCGATGACCGGCGGGCAGGACGCCGACGGCGGCTCCGACCCGGCGGCGATCACCCGGATGCTGCACGCCGAGGGCGTCGCGAAGATCGTCGTGGTGGCGGACGACCCGTCCCGCTACCCGCGCGGGACGGACTGGGCCCCGGGCGTCCGCGTCCGGCACCGGGACGATCTGGACGCCGTCCAGCGGGAGCTGCGCGCGACGCCCGGCGTGACCGTGCTGCTGTACGACCAGGCGTGCGCGGCGGAGACGCGGCGCAAGCGCAAGCGGGGCCTCGCGCCCGACCCGCAGACCCGCGTGCTGATCAACGAGGCGGTCTGCGAGGGCTGCGGCGACTGCGGCGTGAAGTCGAACTGCCTGAGCGTGGCGCCCGTCGAGACGGAGTTCGGGCGCAAGACGCAGATCGACCAGACGTCCTGCAACAAGGACTACTCGTGCGTGGACGGCGACTGCCCGTCGTTCCTGACGGTCGTCCCGGGCGAGGCGAAGGCCGCGCCGCGCCGCCTGCCGGAGATCGGGGCGCTCGCCGAACCGGAGTCGCGTCCCGCGGCGGCGGACGTCCTGCTCGTCGGCATCGGCGGGACCGGTGTGGTGACCGTCAACCAGGTCCTCGCGATGGCCGCGCTGCTCGACGGGCGGCACGCCCGCGCGCTCGACCAGACCGGGCTCAGCCAGAAGGCCGGCGCGGTCGTGTCGCACCTGCGGATCGGGGACGCCGGCCGCGACCGTCCCGGCATGGTCGGCGCGGGCGGCGCGGACGCCTACCTGGTGTTCGACGCGCTGGCCGGGACGTCCGACGCGAACCTGCGCCGCTGCGCGCCGGGGCGCACCGCCGCGGTCGTGTCGACCAGCGAGGTCCCGACCGGGCGCATGGTCACCGACCCGTCGGCGGCGCTGCCGCCGAGCGCCGGGCTCGTCCGGCGGATCGCGGACCGCACGGACGCCGCCCGCCTGGTCGCGTTCGACGCCCTCGCGCTCGCCGAACGCTGGTTCGGGAGCACGACCACCGCGAACTTCGTCGTGGTCGGCGCCGCGTACCAGGCGGGACTGCTGCCGGTGTCGGCGGACGCGATCGAGCGGGCGCTCGCGCTCAACGGGGTCCAGGTGGACGCGAACGTGCAGGCGTTCCGGGCGGGACGGCGGCTCGTCCTCGAACCGGACCGGGCGGACGAGCCCGCGGCGCCGTCCCCCGCGCCGGTGCGGCGCCCGCTGGACGGCACCGCGCCCGCCGCGGCACGCCTGGTCGACGCGTCCGGGGCGGACGGCGAGTTGGCCCGCGCCCTGCGGATCCGCGTGCCGGACCTCGCCGCCTACCAGGACCTCGCGCTCGCCGAGCGGTACCTGGCCGTCGTGCTGCGCGTCGCCGCCGCCGAGCGGGCCTGCGGCGCGGACGGGCAGCGCCTCGCGGTCGCCGTCGCGCGGAACCTGCACAAGCTGATGGCCTACAAGGACGAGTACGAGGTGGCGCGCCTGCACCTGGACCCCGAGCTGGCCCGGCGGGTCGAGGAGCGGTTCGGCGAGGGCGCGGAGGTCCGGTACCTGCTGCACCCGCCGCTGCTCCGGACGATGGGGCTGGACCGGAAGATCGCGCTCGGCCGGACGGCGCGCCCGGCGTTCCGCGCGCTGCGCGCGATGCGGCGGCTGCGCGGCACCCCGCTCGACCCGTTCGGCGCCGCCGCGCAGCGCCGCGAGGAGCGCCGCCTCGTCACCGGCTACGTGGCCGTCGTCAACGAGCTGGTCGCGGGGCTCCGCGACGGCGCGTCCCCGGAACGGCACGACCTCGCGGTACAGATCGCGGAGCTGCCGGACATGGTCCGCGGCTACGAGGACGTCAAGACGGCGAACATCGCCCGCTACGAGGAGCGCCTCCGCGAGCTGCTGGCCGCGTGGCGCACCGAACGCGCACCGGTGACCCGCTGACCGGCGGCCGGACGCCCCCGCACGCACGTGCGTGCGGGGGCGTCCGGTGTCGGGCGTGCTCCCGGCTCAGCGGCCGGTGGTGCGGCCCATCTCGCGGGCCGCGTCCTTGGCCTTCTCGCCGGCCTGCTTGGCGCCGCCCGAGACGCGGTCCTTGCGGCCCTCCGCCTCCAGGTACGGATCGCGCGACGCGCGTCCCGCGCTCTCCTTCGCGCGGCCCTTGGCGCGCTGCGCCCGGTTCTTGAGCTTGCCGAGCATGCCCATGGGCCCTCCTTTCCAGGAGTCCGCCTTTCACGGCCCGTACGGGTGGACGGGGCGCGGCCGTCCTAGGCGCGGCGCCCGCCACGGCGGAACAGCTCCGCCTCATGGTGGATTCTGGCCTCGGTCTCCATGAGCCGGGCCTCCGCGCGCTCGGTCCGCATCCTCGCGTGCATCTCCCGGAAGGTCGGCACCCGGCGCTCCGCGCGGGGCCCCCGGGACCGTTTCGCCTTCCTTCGCCGTAGACCGTCCAGCAGTGCCACGTTCGTCTCCCTCCACGCCGTACGGCCGACAATGTCCCCCATGTCGGACGTTCCATGCGTGGCGGCGCTCACGTCCGGGCGGGCCCGAGGCCGGGACGGCTGCGGCGCTCAGCGCAGGATCGGGACGAGGTAGCGGCGGGCGAAGGCGCGCGCGCCCTCGTCGTCCAGGGGGATGAGCCCGGCCGTGGAGCAGCTCCGCGCAGCGGCGGACGCGTTGCATGCCGTCGCAAAACGGCTGGCGCCGTCCATGACCTCAGCCCATCCCACACAGCCGGACCAGGACCGGGAGTCGAGAGGGAAGAACGGCCCCAGCCCCCTGCGGTGACTGCACTCTTCGAGAACACAAGCGGTCGGCAGGTGACGTCGGCGACCACACCCGCACCAACCCGGACCTGCAACAACCCGAGGAAGTGACGATGCACGACTCGCTGCAGGAGTCCTCGGCGGCCGCCACCACCGCCAGGCCCCGCTACACGCAGGCCGGGCTCCCCGATCTCGACCGGGCGTTCTCCCCCGCGGGACTGGACGTCGCCTGGCGCGTCTACCACGCCGCTGCGCTCGCCTCACGCCAGGACGACCGCGGCCTGATCATCGGACGGCCGGCCACCGGAGAGGAACTCCTCGACGTGGGGTGACCGGTTGCGCTGACCACGGCGGCGCCGGCTCTTCTTACCCCTGGCGATGACGAGGCCGGCGGTGTCATCGCGCAGGCTAGAAGGCGCACCGTGCGGCCCGGTGGCAGGCTACGCCTGCTGAGTGTCCAGGAGCGGCAGGGTCAGGCGGAAGCGGGCGCCCTCGCCCAGGGTCGTCTCCAGTTCGACATCGCCGCCGTGGGCTCGGGCCAGGGAGCGGGCGATGGGCAGGCCGAGTCCGGCGTTGGCGCCGTCCGCGTGGGTTCGGGAGCGGTCGGTACGGTAGAAGCGGTCGAAGACCCGGTCGGCTTGCTCAGACGTCATTCCCGGGCCCTCGTCGGCGACCTCCAGCACGGCCCGGCCGTTCGCCGTGCCGACGCCGATACGGACGGGGGTGCCCGGCGGGGTGTGGGCGGCGGCGTTGCCGACGAGGTTGGTGACGACCTGCCGTAGCCGGGACTCGTCGGCGTGGACGGGGGCGGGGCCGGGGGTCCCGGTGCCGCCCGGCCCGGTGAGTTCGACCGGACGGGACGGGTCCAGGGCGCGAAGGTCGTGCCGGGCGTCGTTGGCCAGGGTGCGCAGGTCCATCGGGGCACGGTCGAGCTGCCCTTCCGGCGCCTCGTCCAGCCTGGCCAGGAGCAGCAGGTCCTCGGTGAGGGCGGTGAGCCTCGTGGCCTCGCGGTCGATGCGCCGCATCGCCTCGTCGACGTCGGCGCGGCCGGGCAGCCCGCCCATCCGGTAGAGGTCCGTCGAGCCCTTGATGACGAAGAGCGGGGTGCGCAGCTCGTGACTGACGTCCGAGACGAAGGCGCGCGTCCGGGCCTCGGACGCCGCCCGGTCGGCGAAGGCCTGTTCGAGCTGGCCGAGCATGGTGTTGAGGGACGCCGCGAGGTGCCCGATCTCCGTGCTCGGCGGGGCGATCACGGGCACGCGCCGGGTGAGGTCGCCACCGGCGATCGCGGCGGCCGTGTGCTCGATCCGGCGCAGCGGGCGCAGGCCCCGGCCGAGGGCGAACCAGCCGGCCGCCGTCAGCAGGACGAGCAGCGCCGCACCGCTGATCAGGCTGCTGGTCCGGAGCCTGGCGATGGTGGCGTCGGCCTCGGCGAGGGGCGCGGAGGCGATCACCGTCCCGTCCCGTCCGGTGGTCGGGCGGGCGACGGCGCGCCAGCGCACCGAGCCGTCGGCGGCCCGCAGGGTCACGGCCGTTCCGTCGGCGGGGATCGCGCGCAGCTCGCCGGGTGGCGGCAGGGCGGCGTTGCTCAGCCTGGTGGAGCGGGCGCCCCACACCACCGCGCCGTTCGGGCCCAGGTACACCAGGTAGGGGGCGCCGACCAGGTCGAGCGCGGGGTCGAGGAGGTCGGTGCGATCGCGGAGGTCTCCGGCCGGGGGCGGACCGGTGGACGGCATGCGGGCGATGATCGCGGTCAGCGAGCGCAGCCGGCCGTCGGTCCGGCCGAGCTGGTAGCGCTCCAGGTGGTCGGAGACGACCGCGCTGACGAGGGTCAGCCCGGCCAGCAGCAGGCACGCGGTGAGCAGCAGCAGCCTGGCCCGCAGCGAGAACCGGCCGAGCACATCCCTCACCTCCGGGACTCGCGGAGCACGTAGCCCACGCCGTGGACGGTATGGATGAGCTTGGGTTCCCCGGTGTCGACCTTGCGCCGCAGATACGAGATGTAGGTGTCGACGATGCTGGCGTCGCCGCCGAAGTCGTAGCGCCACACCCGATCGAGGATCTGCGCCTTGGACACCACGCGCCCGGCGTTCTCCATCAGGAAGCGCAGCAGCCGCAACTCGGTGGGAGAGACGCGGACGGGCCGCCCCGCCCGCGTCACCTGGTGCCCCTCCACGTCGAGCACGAGCTCGCCCACCCGCAACACGTCCGCCTGGTGACCGGTGGTGCGGCGGAGGATCGCGCGGATCCTCGCGATCAGTTCCTCCAGGTCGAACGGCTTGGTCACGTAGTCGTCGGCCCCCAGGGACAGCCCGGTGACCTTGTCGGCCTGCTGATCGCGTGCGGTGAGGAACAGGACCGGGACCGGCCCGCCCCGGCCCGGCAGGCTCAGCTCGCGCAGGCGCCGCACCACCTCGAAACCGTCCATGTCCGGCAGCATGACGTCGAGCAGGACCAGATCGGGAGGCTCCGCGGTGGCCGCGGCGACCGCCTCGGCGGCGTCAGCCGCGGAGGTCACCTGGAAACCCGCGAAACGCAGCGTCGCCGAGAGCAGCTCACGGACGGTGTCCTCGTCGTCCACCACCAGCAGCCGCTCGTCACCACCCCTGGATTTCATCGCCCCCCGCCCGTTCCCTTCCATGTCGGCCAGGATATGGACGCCCGGCACCCGAACCCTCGTGGGCCGTCACACGTCGCGGCGCCGGAAAACGGCGAACGCGACGGCCAGCACGGCGCCCACCCCGAGGCACATCCCGAACAGGTTCAGCCAGGGGTGCGGGTACTCGGGATCCGGGACGCCGGCGAGCACCGCGGCCCCGCCCAGGGTCGGCCAGAAGTCGAATAGTCCCTGGAGCCGGGAGGGGAAGAGCTCCGCGAGGGCCGGCACCAGCAGCACGACCCCCACCAGGGTGGCCAGCGCTCCCGCCGTGGCCCGCATGATCGTGCCGAGGCCGACCGCGAGCAGCGCGATCGCCGCGAGATAGAGCCCGCCGCCCGCCACCGCCGACAGCACGCCCGGATCGCCGAGCCTCGCGTACGGCACGTCCTGCGCCGCCAGAAGGAACTGGCCGAGGAAGAACGAGGCGAACATCAGCAACTGGCCCGCCACCCCGGCCAGCGCGGCGGCCACCACCGTCTTGGCGGCCAGCAGCCGGTGCCTGCGGGGCGTGGCGGCCAGCGACGTCCACATCAGGCCGGTCGCGAACTCGGAGGTGACGACCAGGATGCCCAGCACGCCGACGATCAGCTGGGCGACGATGAACGACCTCAGGCTGAGGCCGACCGGGTCCCACGACCGCTTTTCCGCGGCCGTCAGTGCCGGGTACTCCTCACCCGCGGAGCTCAGGGCGAGGAAGGTGATGCCGAGCCCGACCAGGAAGAGGACGGCCAGCGTGTACCAGGTGGAGCGGAGGCTGCGGAGCTTGATCCACTCCGCGCGCAGCGAGTGGACGAGGCCTGCCCTGTGCCCGGTGGCGGGCGTGCCGACGGTCGTCGTCGCGGGCGAGCTCATGCCGATGCCCCCTGGTACTCGACGCTGTCCTTGGTCAGTTCCATGAAGGCGTCCTCCAGCGAGGGCCGCTGCGGCGTGAGCTCGCTGAGCACGACGCCGTGGTAGGCGGCGAGCCTGCCGATCTCTTCACCGGTCATGCCGGAGACGACCAGCGAGGCTTCCGGCCCTTCCCGCACGGTGGCGCCGGCCGCGGTCAGCCGGACCGCGAAGGAACCCGGATCGGGCGTGCGGACGAGCACGGTGCCCTCCCCGTTGGCACGCAGGAACGCGCTCATGCCGGTGTCGGCGATGAGCCGGCCGCGGCCGATGACGACCAGGTGGTCGGCGGTCTGCGCCATCTCGGCCATGAGGTGGCTGGACACCAGCACCGCCCTTCCCTCGCGGGCGAGCGAACGCATGAAGTCCCGCACCCAGCGGATCCCCTCGGGGTCGAGCCCGTTCACCGGCTCGTCGAAGATCAGCACCCGCGGGTCGCCGAGCAGCGCCGCCGCGATGCCGAGCCGCTGCCGCATGCCGAGCGAGAAGCCCCTGGCCCGCTTCCCGGCCACACCCTCGATCCCGGCACGGGCCAGCACCTCGTCCACCCGGCGGCTGGGAAGGCCGTTGCCGGCGGCCAGCGCCAGCAGGTGGTCGTACGCCTTCCGGCCACCGTGGACGGCCCCCGCGTCCAGCAGCGCCCCCACCTCGGTCAGCGGCACGGGCAGGTCGCGGTAGCGGCGCCCGCCGATGGTGACCGAACCCCGGGTGGGAGCGGCCAGACCGATGATCATCCTCATCGTCGTCGACTTGCCGGCGCCGTTCGGCCCGAGGAATCCGGTCACCTGTCCGGGCTCGACGGTGAACGACACGTCGTCCACCACGGTGTCGGCCCCGTAGCGCTTGGTCAGCCCCCGTATCTCGATTCGTGTCATGGGCCAGATCATGGCCGGGCGAGATGACCGGTTTCTGAGTACTCCTGGGAGAACCATGTGAGCCCGGCCCCGCGACACCCGACCACCGGGAGGCACACCGCCCATCCACCCACACCGCACCGGCCCTTTTCACAGCGAACACCCAGAGACCGCGCACCACCACATCGCCAATTGCCGAGACGCTAGCGATTCGCACTCCCACCGCCACCCGAAAACGATCTCGCCACCGAGAATGTCGGCATGGAACTCCCGTCTTGACGACCAGAGGGAGGGCGGCCGGCCCATTGGCCGCAAGTCCCAGCACCGCTGCGGCAAGAGAACCCCGGGCCAAGTGCGGTGAGGACCTCTGGGATTCGTAGCGTCTCTACCTCTACATCAGCGGGGGCGTTCGCCTACCTGCCCAACTTCCACAAGGCGGACGCCTTGCACCAGTCAGCGCTCGCCTTGTCCCGCTCCGCGAACCCGAGCATCGACCCGTCCTTGGTGAAGCCGGACCAGGCGACGAGCCTGGGCCACGACGCCCGTCCCGCCGAAGCCTGTGAGCCGGCCGCCCAGACCTTCCGTCGGTCTCGCGTCGCCGGCCGCCGACTGGCACGACGGCCACCTACCGCTCGTCCAGACCACCGGACTGCGCTCGGACGGTTCGCGCCGCTGGCCGCCCGTGCACTGCGGGGGCGTCGCAGCCGGAGGCACGCCCTGCTGTGGCGCGCCGACGGCTGGGGCCGCGTCTACGCTCCGCGGAACCGGATGGGACGCGACCGGCTGCTGCGGCACGCCTGCGACGGCACCTTCCTGAACGGCTACTACGCCGGCGAAGTCACCGCCGTCGCTCACCTGCATGAGACGATCGCCACCGAAGCCATGCGGGTGTTCCTTGACGTTGCTCAGTGCTGAGAGCGCGACTATCCGGGGACGGGATATCCGGTCGCGGCGAGAGTCGGGCGCCGGGGCTCTGTCGGAGCGGAAAACGGGTCGCCGGGGTGGGAGGTCGGTGGTCTAATCGGCGCGGTGTTCATGATGGCCTTCCTCCGGGAGTTCGGCTCCTGGTACTGGAACTGCGAATTCGACGACGCCGAGCTGCAGGCCGCGTTCGACGCCACCGGAACGGCGGAGAGCGCGGACGATTTCCGGCGGGCGTTCCTGGTCCTGCTGCGCAGCGACGATGTGGCGGCTCGCGGGGTCGCGCTCGACTTCTACGACCGCGCCGGCGCCACCAGCCGGTTCGGTGAGGAGAACCCCTTCGAGCGCTTCCATGACGAGGTCATGGCGGTCGCCCGGGAGATGCTGGCGGGCCCGCCCCGACCGGAGGACGACATCGCCTTCGCGGGCGCCGACCACGCCAGCGCACTGCTCGCGATCAAGAACGATGTACGGCCCGAGGACGGGACGGCCGTCCTGGCCGTCCTGCGCCGGCGTCCCGACGGGTCGCTGCTCTCCAACGCGCTGAGCGTCGCGGGGGCGGTGCTGTCGATCTCGGACGAGCCGGGGCTGGCCGCGCTTATCGAAGAGATGGCGTTCGACTCCTCGCGCGATGTCCGAGAACGGCGGGAGGCGGTCCAGGCGCTGAGCAAGGCGCGCGGGGACGAGGTGACGGCGCTGCTGGTACGCACTGTGACCGAGGAAGAGGACCCGGGGCCAAGGCGGGACGCGGCGGCCGGGCTGGCGACCGGGCGGCGCTTCTACGCCCATCGGGAGCTGCTCGAGGACCTCGCCGCCGAGGACGACGGCGCCGGTTTCCTCCGGCACGCGCTGGATCCCGGGCCGCACAGCACGTACTGGGACGGGGTGGACCCGGGAAGCCCGAGGTTGGCGCGGGCGCTCGACGAGATGCGCAGCCCGACGAGTGAGCAGGCCCACCGGGCGGCGTTCCGGGCTCTGCTGCACAGCGGACGAGTGGCGGCGGTGGGCATCGCACTCGACCACTTCTGTAGCGGCGAGGGTCTCACCCGGTTCGGCCTGAGTACCGAGCCCTACCACGCGGACGTGCGGGTTCTCGCCCGGCATGTACTGTCGCAGCCGCTTACGTCGATCCCCGGCACCGAGGAAGGGGCCTGCCAGGCGAGCGCGCTGGACGCGCTCGCCTGCATCGCCGATCCCGGGGACGCGCGGCTGCTGGCCGACCTGCTCGCGCGGCCGGACCTCCCGCCGCTCGTCCGGTCGCGCTTGTTCCGGGCAGTGGACACCTGCCTCGGGAAGTGGGAGGAGCCGGACGAGCGGGTCGTCGCCGCGATCGAGCGGGTCTTCCTCGACCCCGCGGTGCCGATGGACGACCGGGTGGAGGCGGTCGAGGCGCTGTTCGACGCGTCCGGGCGCCGGATGGTCGAGGCGCTGCTCCGGGCGGTCGGCTGCGAGGCCGTGCCGGTCCAGATCGCGGGAGCGGAGCGGCTCTCCGAGGAGGATCTGATCGGTGAGCATCGCGAGCTGCTGCGGGACCTGGCCGCCTCGTGGCCTGAGGAGGCTCCCCACGAGGCACGGCTGGTGCGTCGGCGGCTCGCCGCGTGATCTGGCCTGGTAGCGGACGGCGAGCTTGCCGAACCTGGCGGCCAGTGCATGTGGCGTTCGAGCCGGTTGATGCCGCACTCCACCGCGTGGCCCTCGCGGTGGTCGGCCGGATCGAAGCCGGGCGGCCGCCCGACGCGGGCGCCCCGGCTCCCGGCCATCCCGGCCATGCTCCGCATGACCCCGTGCACGCGTTCGTACAGGTCGGGGGGTGACGGCCGTCCCGTCCGGCCCTGCCGCCCGGGTGCGGTTCGCCGAACGTGGCGGTGCCGAGGGCTGGGTCCCGCGCCGCCAGGGCTCCGGACGGGACGGTGGAGTCACTTCTTCGAGGTGAGCACGATCATCCGTGGTACGTCCCCGCCATTGGCCTCGACCGGGCCCAAGGCGCCTCGGTCGATGAAGACGCCTCCGCCCTTGACGATGGCGTCGGGGAGCACGGTCTGGGCGGGGAGGGTGGTGACGGCGCCGGTGGCGGCGTTCACGGAGATCGGCACGGCGGGCTCGTCCAGCGGTTCGGGGCCCGCGGTTCCGTAGGCGATGCCGTCGTCGCCGACCGCGAACAGGGTGATGTCCTTGGCGCCTTCCTCTTGGCCGAGGCAGTGGCCCTTACCCGCCTTGAGGTCGAACAGGGTGGCGGCCGAGGAGAGATATGCGCCGCTGGGCGAGAGGGCGGGCAGCCGGGTCAGCCGCCGATCGGGGTTGGGGATGTCCGCTTCGTAGTCGTGGGGCTCGGTGGCACAGGGTGCGGTGGCCCGTACTTTGCCGTTCGCCGCCTCGTGCACGGAGGTCAGCAGTTCCCGGCCGCCGAAGTGGGCGGCTTTGTCGCCCTTGGTCCAGGTCGCGATGAGGTTCGTGCCGGCAGCGCCGACGAGGAGCCCGTTCGGCTTGCGTTTCGAGCCGCTGCTGACGCTGGTCCACGTCAGGACGGGCGCGGCGCCGGGCGGGGCGACCTGCGTGCTGTGCCATCCACCGGCGGCGCCGAACCCGCCGCCCTCGTAGGGGTCGTTCTGTTCCTCGGCGTTGGTGATCAGGCCGCTGTGCCCCGCGTACGCGAAGGCCGGGTCAGGGTCGACCGCATTGTTCCCGATCCGCACTTTGGCCTGCTCGCCGAAGACGGACACCTTCCCGTCCGGCGAGACCAGGTGGGTGTCGCCGATCTCGTGCGAGACGACGATCCCGGCGCTCCCGGGGAAGACGTACCGGCGGTCGTCTTCGACATCGACGTCGGCGCTGCCGGACGGAGCGATGTTCCCGCCGGACGCGGCGACCGGATAGAAGACGACGGAAATGACGGGCCGTGCTTCGTGCAGCTCGTCCTTCGCCTTCCTGCCCGCCATCCACACCGCGAAGTACTCGCGGGCACCGCCGCTCACGAGGGTGATGACGGGAACGGCGGGAAAGGAGCCGGGCTTGCTCGCCATCTGATCCTCTGTGACCTGCGGCGACTTCCAGGGCTGGGAGGTCGCCAGCAGCTTGCCCGCGGCGTCGCGCACCTTCAGCGTGAAGTCGTCCCGTCCCTTCTCCAGGTAGGCGATCCTGCCGCTCGTCACCGACACCGCGTACGGGAAGGGCTGCTCGGGTGCCAGCCAGCGGGCCTGGATCTCCCACCCGGCGGTGGCGTCGAACGCCGCGGGCGGCTGGATCCTGCTCTTCAGCGCCGGCTTGTCGATGACGGCGCCGCCACCGTCACCGCCCCCGCTCGCGCCCGCCGCCTCTTCTCCACCGCTCGGCGAACACCCCGCCGATCCCATGGCGAGCACCCCCACGAGCGCGAGGGCGGCGACGGTCTTGCTGGCTGCCATTCTCCTTCGGTGAGAGGGACGATCCGAAACCCGCCCCCGGGACAGCGGACGAGTCGCCGCAGGCACACGGCGGCGCGACCACGGACAAGTCAGATGACCGGAAGATCGTAACGTTCGCGCTTTTCGTCACCGATCGCGACGGCGTCGCGTGGGTGGGCCACGCCGCCACGGAGACGTGACGCGCTCGTCTGCGGCGATCAGTCGGCTTTGGCGGTTTCGCCGGAGGCGGCGGCCGGGGGCTCCGCTCGCTCGGCGGCCAGTTCGGCCCGCAGCGACCGCACCTCCGCCGCGAGCTCGGCGACCTGCTGCCGCGTGGCCGCGGCGCTCTCCTGGCCCTCGTTGAACTTCTCCACGAACCACGAGGCCAGCGTCGCGGTCACCACACCCAGCAGCGCGATCCCGGCGGTGAACAGCACGCTCGCGACGAGCCGGCCGCCCATCGTGACCGGATACAGGTCCCCGTAGCCGACCGTCGTCACCGTGGTGGCCGCCCACCACAACGCGTCCGGGAAGGTCGTGATGACGGCGTCGGGCGCCCCGCGTTCGGCGTCGAGCACCGCCAGCGCCGCGCAGAACACGATCAGCACCGCGGCCACGGCCGCGTACCGGGACACGCTGGCGCGCAGGGTCGTCGACGCGTGCTTGTTGACCAGGCCCAGCACCATGATGACCTGCACCAGCCGCAGTGACCGCAGCATCGGCGCGAGCAGCACCACCAGGTCGAACCAGTTGCGGGGACGAACTCCCAGCGGCGCGGCGCCAGCCACAGCCGCACCAGGTAGTCCGCGGCGAACAGCACCCACACCACCGTCACCACGGCGCCGCAGACGCCCCGCCACAGGCCGGGCAGCCCGGGGTCGATGATCGGCCAGGCGTAGGCCGCCAGGAAGGCCACCCCGGCCACCACCATGGGCACGACCGTCCGGCTGCGCCACTCGTCCAGCCGCGCCTCGCCGCGGCGGACGATTCCCACCGGGTCTCCTCCGTTCCGCGGCGCCACGTGCTCTCCCTCCCGGTGGGAACTGCTGGACATGTCTCCTCCATGCTCGTTTGAACCGCCGGCCGTCGGTGCGGAGATCCCCGACCATGCGCACGGGCGGGCGAAGAACCGGCGACTCTACTCGCCGCGACGTCAGGTGAAACCTTCCCAGGGTGCTGGGACGGGGGCCGTGACCACGGCGGTCGCACCGAGGAGGCAGAGCATAGCCGGGCGTCCGGGCAGGGCGTCGGTGCGCGGGCGGGCCGCCCGGGCGAGGGTTTCACCAAGGGGTCGCCGGTCCTGCCGTGCGAGACTGAGCGTCGAGAAAGCCGCGAACGGGGATGGACTGGATGTTGCACGGTGTCTCGCCGCATCTCACGCGGATGTTGCTCGAGGCGGGTCGGCGGTCGGGCGTGCACCGGTCCCAGCTCGACCGTGTCCCCGGCCTGAGCGTGGTGGGCGAGGAGCACGTCCGGATCCCGACGGTGACGCTCCTGCGCGTGTGGGACACGATCTCCGGGGCGATGACGGAGGTGGGCGGCGGGGCGCGGGCGATGGAGCTGTGGCGGCCCGGCCGGCTCGGAGTGTGGGACTACCTGTTCACCGCCGCCGACACGCTCCACGACGCGCTGCACGCCGGTGCCCGCCACTTCGCGACCATCGCCGATCCCGTCGACACGCTCGGCGTCACCCGCGACGGCGAGGGCGTCACGGTCACCTGGCACGGGCCGTACCAGGAGCATCCGTCGTTCCCGCTGATCGCGGAGTTCGTTCCGGCCATGCTGCTCGGCGTGGCGGGCTCGGGCGCCGGACGCCGGTTCGCGCCCGTGCGGGTACGGCTGCCCCACCGCGCGCCGCCCCGGCACGGCCTGCTGGCCGAGGTGTACGGCACCCGGCGGATCGAGTTCGAGGCGGGTCCACCGGCGGTGACGTTCTCGGAGGCGGACGCCGAGGCGCCGTTCCCGAGGGCCGACCCGGCCCTGGCGGCGATCCTGGACGAGCACGCGCGGGCCACGGTCGTCACCGCCCGTCCGGTCCTGGACTGGCTCGGCCGGTTCCACCTCGCGCTGGAGGCGGCGGTCGGGACGGGGCCGCCCGAACTGGCCGACGTGGCGCGGCGGCTGGCGATGGGGCCGCGGACGCTGCAACGCCGCCTGAGGGACGAGGGCACGAGCTGGCGCGACGAGCTGGAACGGTTCAGGCGGCAGCGGGTGGAGCGCCTGTTGCGGGAGACGTCGATGACCCTGGAGACGATCGCTGCGCGGACCGGATACTCCGATCCGCGCGCGCTGCGCCGGGCCGTCCACCGCTGGTACGGCTGCGGTCCGGCCGCGCTCCGGGCGTCGTCGCGGGCGGCCCGAACCTGACGCGTTCGGTCCTCCGGGGGACGTCCGTGGTCCTCCCGGCGGCCTTGCCGCGCTCGTACCGTCCCGGGCATGGACGAACGACGTGACGGGCCTCCGGCCAGGGCCGGGACGCGGCAGTGGCTGGGGCTCGCGGTGCTGCTGCTGCCGACCATGCTGCTCACCGCCGACCTCGGGGTGCTGTGGCTGGCGACGCCGGACCTCACCGCCGAGCTGCGGCCGAGCGGCACCGAACTCCTCTGGATCACCGACGTGTACGGGTTCATGACCGCCGGATTCCTGGTGGTCATGGGAACCCTCGGGGACCGGGTCGGGCGCCGCCGGCTGCTGCTGGCGGGAGCCGCGCTCTACCTGCTGGTGGAGTTTCTGATGCTGACGGCCGCGGCGGTGCGCAGCCCCGCGCTGCTCATCGGATCCCGCGCCCTGCTCGGCGTCGCCGGAGCGGCGATCCTGCCCTCCACACTGTCGCTGATCAGCGCCATGTTCACCGACCCGGGGCAGCGGACCCGGGCGATCTCGTTGTGGGCCACCGCGCTGGCGCTCGGCGTCGGGCTGGGGCCGGTCTTCGGCGGGCTGCTGCTGTCGGGGCTGTGGTGGGGGTGGGTGTTCCTGCTGGGTGCACCGGTCATGGTCGTGGTGCTCGCCGCGGGACGGGCGCTGCTGCCCGAGTTCCGGGACGGCTCGGCCGGACGGCTGGACGTGCCGAGCGTGCTGCTGTTCCTGCTGGGGATCCTCCCGGTCGTCTACGCGGTCAAGCGGACCGCCGAACACGGCTGGCAGGCGCCCGTGGCCGCCGCGGGCGTCGCCGGGATCGTGTTCGGGTGGCTGTTCGTCCGGCGGCAGCGGCGGCTCGCGGCGCCGCTGCTGGATCTGCGGCTGTTCGCCGACCGCACCTTCTCCGCCGCGCTGGCGGTCCTGTTCCTGGGCATGATGGCGCTCAACAGCGTCGAATACCTGGTCCCGCCCTTCCTGCAGTTGGTCGGGGGGCTGTCGCCGATGGCGGGCGGTCTCTGGCTGCTGCCCTCGGCCGCCGCGTTCCTGCTCGGCTCCCAGCTCACCCCGCCGCTGGCCCGGCGCGCCGGCCCCGCCCGCGTCCTGGTGGCCGGGACGCTGGTCTCCCTGGTCGGCTACGTCCTGGCGGCGCAGGCGGCGGGCCCGGTCTCCGCCGCCGTCGCGATCACGGTCATCATGTTCGGCGTCGGCCCGATCAGCGTGCTCGGCACCGACCTGGCCGTCGCCGCCGCGCCCGCCGAGAAGGCGGGCTCGGCCGCGGCGGCGGGGCAGACGGCGTACGACCTGGGCCTGGCCATGGGCATCGCGATCACCGGCAGCGCCGCCACGGCCGTCTACCGGGACCGGGTCGCGTCCGGCATCCCGGACGGAACACCGGCCGGGGCGGAGGCGGCCGCCCACGACACCGTCGGCGGCGCGGTCGCGGCGGCCGAGGACCTTCCCGAACCGCTCGCCCGCCGGCTGACCGATGCGGCCCAGGACGCGTTCGTCTCCGGCTTCCACGTCGCGGCGGTGATCGCCGCCGTGCTTGCGGTCGTCGTCATCGCCGTCGCCCTGACGGCGCTGCGGCGGCCGAGCACGGTCGCCGTCGACGGTCCCCGCCGCGAAGCCCCGGACCGCGCCGATACGGCTCCGGCCGTCCGATGACGCGTTCCGTCCCCCTCACCCCCCTTGGACGAAGGAGAACAATGATGGAGAACGAACTCTTCGGCTACAGCCCGATCGTCGGACGGGAGCCGATCCGGTGGCCCGGCGACGCCCGCGTCGCGTTCTACGTGGGATTGAACGTCGAGCATTTCCTCATCGACCGGCCGTCCACGAGCCTCAACGAGGCGACGGCGGGACTGACGCCCGATCCGTTGAACTACGGCTGGCGCGACTATGGGGCCCGCGTGGGCGTCTGGCGGCTCACGGAGATCTTCGACCGGCACGGGATCAGGCCCAGTGTCCTGCTCAACTCCGACGTCGCCGACCGCTACCCGCAGATCATCGAGGCGGGACGGGAACGGGACTGGGCCTGGCTCGCGCACGGCAAGAACAACTCGATCCTGCAGACCGGCATGTCCGCCGACGAGGAACGCGCCTTCCTGACCGACGTCGTCGACACCATCGAGAACGCCACCGGCCACCGTCCCCGGGGCTGGCTCGGCCCGGCGCTCACCGAGACGTTCCAGACCCCGGCGCTCCTGGCCGAACTCGGCATGAACCACGTGCTGGACTGGACCAACGACGACCAGCCGTACCGGCTGAACGTTCCCGGCATGCTGAGCGTGCCGTACGCCCTCGAACTGAACGACCTGTGCCTGTTCACCATGAACGGCTTCACCGGGCCCGAGTTCGTCCAGGCCGTCACCGACCAGTTCGACCAGCTCTACGCCGACTCCGCCGACAGCGGACGGGTCATGGCCCTGGCCCTCCACCCGTTCGTCACCGGCCAGCCGTTCCGGGCCCGCTACCTGGACCGTGCCCTGGAGTACATCGCCGGGCACCCCGGCGTCTGGCTGACCACCAGCAACGAGATCGCCGACCACTACGCCGCGCCGGCGTGACGCTGCGGACAAGGGGGCGTCAAGACGGCGCCGCGGCGTAGCCGCCCCGGGGCGGGCCGCCCCGGGGACGGCCGCACGGTTCCGGCACGTACTTGTGCGGTGTGGCGGCCGCTGCTTGAGTTGGCCGATGCCCTCCCTCGCGCCTGAAGACCGCGCCGGGGAAAGGGCGTCGGCGTGGTCGAGGTGGCAGCCCCTCCCGATCGTCTTCGGGGTGTTCTGCCTGATCGGCCTCGGCGCCCTGATCTACGCGGTGGACGGCCTGAGGGGCGCTTCGGCGCTCGAGGAGCGCGGTCGGCACGCCACGGGGACCGTCGTGGCCGCGGAGATCGAACGGCAGGGGCGGGAGGACGTCCGCAAGATCGAGGTCGAGTTCTCCGCCGCCGACGGCGCCGGCCACCGGTTCCGCACCTCCGGTGACACCGAAGTCGGCGGGACCGTCCGCGTCCTCTACGATCCCAAGGCGCCGGAGACGACCGCCACCACCGGTTCCCTCACCGAGTACCGGTGGCGCCATTTCGCCATGCTCGCTTTCGGGGTGAGCTTCCTCCTCGTTCCTTTTCTCGTCATCGGTTTCTTCGTATGGGTGGGCCGCCTGCCCGAATCCGACGCGCCCCAGTCGTGAGGACGCCGTCAGGACGGTGCGGGGGTTCATGGGCGCGACCACTCGGCACAGGGCGTCCATGCACAGGGGCCGACCGGTGTCACAGCGGCACCCGGCCGGCGAGCACGGCATCGGCCGCCGGAAGGTCGAGGAGATCATCGCCGCCGCCCAGGCCGCTCCCCCGCCGCAGAGGGTCTCGAAGCCCGGCGTCGGTGCTCGTGACGTGCCCGAAGACTCTGGCCGGTTCCGCCGCTCCTTCGCCCCTGTGGCAAGATCGCCGGATGCTGCGGCTCACCGATTTCATCATCGACTGTCCGGACACCATGAAGCTGGCGGCCTTCTACGCCGAGGTCACGGGACGCCCGATCAAGGAAGGCAGCACCGCGGACTGGGCCGGGATCCAGTTCGGTGACATCGAGCTGGCCTTCATCCGCGTGGACGACTATCGAGCGCCGCGGTGGCCCGACAGCGAGCACCCCAAGCAGTTCCACCTCGACTTCGAAGTGGACGACATCGAGTCCGAGCAGCGCCGCGTCCTCGACCTCGGCGCGACGCTGGAGCAGGACTTCATCGGCCCCGAGGGGTACGGCTGGCGGGTCTACACGGACCCGATCGGCCACCCCTTCTGCCTGTGCCGCAACAAGGGCGTCACCTGGACCGACCAGGGCCCTGTCTTCCCCACGCGCGGCTAGTCGCTGATCCAGCGCTTCCTCACGAGAGGTCATCGGCCGGCCCGCCGGCTACGGGTGGTCCGCAGAGCGAGCGTGACGCGGAGGGCGATCGTTGCGAGTCCGGCGGCCACCGCGACGCAGAGGGCGGCGAAGGCGTCCGGCACCCAGTTCATCATCTGTCCTGGGCTCGTCCGGCTCATTGCCGGGACGGCGATGAGCAGGGGCAGTGCGCCGATGAGGGTCCATGCGGCCGTCCGGCGTCGCGAGGAGGAGGCGGCGGGGCGGCGGCGCAGGAGCAAGGCCGAGCGTCCGGCCGCCAGGACGAGTCCCAAGGCCAGGGCCGTGATGCCCCAGACGGTCAGGTAGTAGGTGGACGCGGAGGGGGTCTCGGAGGGCGTGCCGCCTGCGAGCAGCCTGGCTGCGCCGAGTCCGGCGTGCATGACCGCGTCGTTGTGGAGGAAGCCGTACAGGTTCTGCTCCAGGACGAGCGCGATGTTCTTCTCGGGCAGGAGGATCAGGAAGCTCGCGTAGCCGAACGTCGCTCCCGTATGCCAGACGGCGCGGTCGAGGGGCGCGTCCAGGGCGTTGATGCTCCAGCCCAGCCCGTAGCCGCTGCCCTCGCCTGAGCTGAGCGTGCCCTCTTCCCGCATGAGCCGTACGGACTCCGGCGTGAGGATCGCCTTGCCGTCGGCGGTCTTGCCCGACCGGAGCTGGAACGAGGCGAACGCCGCCAGGTCGTTCAGGTCGCCGCCCAGGTAGCCGTATCCGGCGCCGTGCTCGTCGTATCCGTCGGCGATGGCGGACGGAACTCCCCACAGGAGCTGGTGTCCGGGCGGCAGGTTCCGCTTCTCGGCGGACCCGATGTCGGCGATCGCTCCCTTCATCCCCGCCGGTTCGAGAACGGCCCGTCGCAGGTACTCGGCGTACGGACGTCCGGTGACGGCCTCCACGACGGCCGTGAGCAGCAGATAGTTGGCGCTGGTGTAGGCGTACTCGGTGCCGGGCGGGCCGAGGGGCTCGCCGCCGTTCAGCGCGCCGACGCGTTCGGCCGGAGTCGGGCAGCCGGACTCGAGGCAGTCGGCGACCTTGAACGTGGCGGTTTCGGGGAGGCCCGCGGTCTGGCCGAGCAGGTGCCGGATCGTGACCCGCCGCGCGTGCGCGGCGCCGCCGAACCGGAAGTCCGGCAGGTAGTCGACGACCCGGTCGGTCAGGCGGAGCCGTCCGGCCTGGACAAGGGTCATGACGGCCGTGGCGGCGACCGGCTTGGCGACCGACCCCCACAGGAACGGGGTCTGTGGCGTGACGGGCTCGCCGTTGCCGTCGCTCCCCCAGGTGCGCTGGTGGATCGGGCCGTCGGGGCCGACCACGGCGTAGGCGAGCCCGGGGGTGTCGGTGGCCTTCATCCTGTCCCGCACGAAGGCGTCGATCGCCTCGTACGGACCGGGCTGCGCGGACGCCGGTGCGACCGGCGCCAGGACGAGCAGGCAGAGCAGGAGGGCGAGGAGGCGCATCAAGGTCCTCGGAGGTCGATAACAATATGGACATACGGTTTTTACCATATGCCGATACGGTCACCAAGCGCCGAGGACGACCGACCACGACGCCGCCAGATCACCGAACTCCGATGGCCGGCGTTCACCCGACGGTCAGCACCACGTCGCAAGCGCTCGTGCCGCCGCCCGCTGCCGGACCTGGTAGGTGGCCGTGCGGCCGCCGGCCGTGGCCGGATCACCCCAGCCGGGCATGACCTGGTGCATCCCCGCAAGGATCATGGGGACGTGGCCGGGGTCGATCGGCAGGCGTTCGCCGACGGTGCGGGCGATGTCGTGTCCGTGCACGACGAACTCTCCGATGAGCGCCCAGGGGACCGGTCACTGCCAGTGGAACGTCACTGGGTGGCGGTGATCGGCCGAGCAGCCGAAGAAGCCGCCGTGGCTGTAGCGGCCGATCTCCATGCCGGTCGGTTCCCTGGCGGCCCGGTGGTCGCCGCCGTCGAGGTCGGCGTCTTCCACGGGCCGCCAGCGGGGCGGACCGCCCTCGTGGTCCGAGGCGCCGCTCCACTCGCTGCTGTCGAGCTGCAGGATCAGGTGGGCGGGGGCGCCGCACTGCGCGCACACCGGTGGCTCCCCCATGTCGGTGACGTTCCAGGACATACCGCCGCCCAGCTTGCAGCCGGACGCGACCGACAGGCCGTACTGGTAGGCCGGGTAGCCGGTCTCCCAACGCTTGATCGCCTCCCGGATCCGCTGAGGCAGCTCCTCGCTGTAGGGGTACTCGGTGACCGGTTCGGGGTCGAGCACGCAGGGGGTCGGCACCAGCCCCTCCGCCTCGACCATGTGCGGTGCCGGCGGGTCCGCGAGGATCGCCGTGACGTCGGCCGAGCGCCGCCACCGGACGCCGATCGTGGCGTCCGGCCAGTCCCCGTCGTGGTTGGGGCACCAGAGAATCTGCAGGAGGTCGCTGCCGTCCGGAAACGGGTACGCGGGGACGTCGGCCGCGTAGATCTGCGCGATCGGCACCATCGCGACCGGCGTTCCGGGCGACCGGCCGTGGTCGTGCGGACGGTCACAGAACGGCCAGGGCTCGGCGGCGGGCCACCGCAGCGGACCGCCGATGCTGCTGTCGTCCGGGCCCGGGGCGCCGCGCCGTGGGTGCAGGCGGACGGCGGTGCGGGCGTGGGCGGCGAGTCCGGGGACGGCCTCGGTGATGTCCACGATCGGGGGCCGTGTCGTGTGGGGCATGCGGGTCATCTTCGCCTTCGGCACCGACAGGATCGAGCGCGGGGACGGTCGCCCGCAGCGCGCATCGTTCTCGAACGTCCGAGCCGAGCGCTATGGTGCGTCCTCATGAACACACTGCACGTCGGCGACGAGACGATTCGGGCGTGAGCCGCTACCGCGGCTCCGCCGTCCTGATCAGCCACGACGGAGCCGAGGTCGAGGTTTACGTCGACCTGCGCGCCAAGCAGCGGGAGTGGTCCGGGACCGCGACCGTCGGCGACTTCGATGCCGACGGCCCGCACGACCGGACGCTGAGGCTTCCGGACGGACGCGAGGCGCAGGTCACGCTCGGCGGTTCGGCGGCCTGGTCCGACGTCGTCACGCTGGTCGGAACAGGGCCGCCGCCCTTCGCCTGAGCGGCTCCGCCGGCCCGCGCCGGAGAGCCGGGCGCCGGTCCGGTGCTCAGCCGCGGTACGTCTCCAGAAGCCGGAGCCAGACCTCGCCGAGGGTGGGGTACGCGGGGACGGCGTGCCACAGGCGGGAGATGGGGACCTCGGCGGTGACGGCGATCGTGGCCGAGTGGAGCAGTTCGGCGACGCCCGCTCCGACGAAGGTGACGCCGAGGAGCGTCTCGCTGTCCAGGTCCACCACCGCCCGGGCGCGGCCCCGGTAGCCGTCGGCGTAGAGGACGGCGCCGGCCACGCCGCCGAGGTCGTAGTCGACGGCCCGGACCCGGCGTCCGTCGCGGGTCGCCTCCTGCAGGGTGAGGCCGACGGACACGGCTTCGGGGTCGGTGAAGACGACCTGCGGCACGGCCCGCTCGTCCGCGGTGGCCACGCTGCGCCCCCAGTCGGCGGTGTCCAGCGGACGTCCGGCGGCGCGGTCGGCGATCACCGCGCCGAAGACGCGGCCCTGGTACTTGCCCTGGTGGGTGAGCAGCGCGCGCCCGTTGACGTCACCGGCCGCGTACAGCCACCCGTCCGGGACGCCGACCGCCAGGCCGGTGGAGTCGACCTCGATCGGCCGGCCCGGCGTCAGGCCGACCGTCTCGAGCCCGAGGTCGGTGGTGGCCGGGGCCCGGCCGGTGGCGAACAGCGCCTCGTCCGCGGTCACCGTCCCGCCGTCCTCCAACGTGAGCGTCAGCGGCCCGTCGCGGTGCACCGCGGTGACGGACGCGCCGAACCGCACGTCCACTCCCGACGCCCGCAACCGCTCGGCCACCAGTTCCCCGGCGAACGGCTCCATCCGCGGGAGCAGCCGCCACCCGCGCACCAGCAGCACCACTTCGCTGCCGAGCGCCCGCCATGCCGTGGCCATCTCGCACGCCACCACGCCGCCGCCGACGACGGCGAGCCGCGGCGGCACCTGTGCGGATGCGGTCGCCTCACGGCTGGTCCAGGGACGGGCCTCGGCCAGTCCCGGCAGCTCGGGCAGCGCCGCGCGGGTTCCCGTGCACACCGCGACGGCGTGCCGGGCGGTCAGCACCCGCCGCCCGCCCTCGGGGGTCCGCACCGCGACGCGCTTGGGCCCGTCCAGCCGGCCGTGGCCGCGCACCAGGACCAGCCCGGCGCTCTCCAGCCATGCGACCTGGCCGTCGTCCTTCCAGTGGGCGGCGAATCCGTCCCGGCGCTCGAGGACCGCCGCCGCGTCCAGCGGCCCGTCGACCGCCTCGCGGACGCCCGCGAGGCGCCGCGCGTCCGCCAGCGCGGCGGCCGGGCGCAGCAGCGCCTTGCTGGGCATGCACGCCCAGTACGAGCACTCCCCGCCGACCAGTTCGCCCTCCACGATCGCCACGCTCAGCCCACCGGCGTGCGCCCGTTCCGCGAGGTTCTCCCCCGTCGACCCGGCCCCCAGCACCACGACATCGAACTCGTCCACCATGCCTGCCTCTCCGTCGCCGTTCGTCATGCGTCTTCTCCGGGTCCCACGGCGTTCGGCCGTCCGGCGGCGCGAACCGGGCTTCTCGGCCGCCGGCTCATCGGTCGCCGCCGGGGCGGGGGCCGAAGATGGTGCGGTCGTCTTCGCTGATGGGGACGTCGTTGATGCTGGCCTCGCGGCGGGACATCAGGCCGTCGGCGTCGAACTCCCACAGTTCGTTGCCGTGGCTGCGCCACCACTGGCCGCCCGCGTCGTGCCATTCGTACTGGAAGCGGACGGCGATCCTGTTCTCGGTGAAGGCCCACAGTTGCTTGCGCAGGGCGTACTGGTTCTCCTTGGCCCACTTGCGGGTCAGGAACTCCACGATCTGGTCGCGTCCCGTGAGGAACTCGTGCCGGTTGCGCCAGACGGAGTCGGGTGTGTAGGCGAGCGAGACCCGCTGGGGATCGCGGGTGTTCCACCCGTCCTCGGCCATCCGCACCTTCTGCGCGGCGGTCTCGGCGGTGAACGGGGGAAGCGGCGGGCGTGCGGCGGACACGATGGGTGCTCCTGTCGGTTCGGGTCGCGGCCTCCGGTGCGGGCCGCACCGGAGGCGGTGGGATCGGTGGTCAGGCCGGGGCGACCCTGCGTCCGAGGAAGTCGCGGATCAGGCCGGCGATCTCGTGGCCGTGGGTGGCGAGGGCGAAGTGGCCGGCGTCGAGGAGGTGGATCTCGGCGTCGGGCAGGTCGCGGGCGAACGCCGTGGCGCCGTCCGGGCCGAAGATCTCGTCGTTCTCGCCCCAGGCGACCAGGACGGGCGGCCGGTGGGTGCGGAAGTACTCCTGGAAGGCGGGGTAGCCGTCCAGGTTGAACTGGTAGTCCCAGAAGAGCTGGAGCTGGATCTCCTTGTTGCCGGGGCGGTCCAGGTACGCCTGGTCGAGGACCCAGGCGTCCGGGCTGACGCGCTCCAGCCGTTCGGCGGGGACGCCGTGGGTGTGCTGCCAGCGCGTCGCCTCGGCGGTCAGCAGTTCCCGGACGGCGGGCTCGTGGGCGGCGCGGTCCTTGGCGTGGGCGAACAGCACCTCCCAGAACGGGGTGAACCCTTCCATGTAGGCGTTGCCGCTCTGGCTGATGATCGCGGTGACCCGGCCGGGGTGGCGGCTGGCGATGCGCAGGCCGATGGGAGCGCCGTAGTCCTGGATGTAGAGGGCGAACCGGTCCACGCCCAGCTCGTCGAGCAGCGCGAGGGTGACCTCGGTGAGCTTCTCGAAGCCGTACTCGAACTCGTCCACCGGCGGCATCGCCGACTGGCCGAAGCCGATGTGGTCGGGCGCGATCAGGTGGTGGTCGTCGGCCAGGTCGGCGATGAGGTCGCGGAACATGGCCGAGCTGCTGGGGAAGCCGTGCAGCAGGACGAGCGTGGGCGCGGCCGGGTCGCCGGCCTCCCGGTAGAACACGGGCAGGCCCTGGATCTCGACGGTGGCGTGGCGGATCGGGTGGACGGTCATGTCGTCTGCTCCTGTCGGGTGGTGGGAACGGGTTCCCGGCGGCCGGGCGAGACCAGCACCACGGCGGTGGTGCTGAGCAGCAGGGCCAGGGCGAAGAAGGGGCGGTAGTCGCCGGAGACGGCGTGCAGCGCGGTGGCGACGACGAGCCCGGCGGCGGCCGACAACTGGTGGACCAGCCATGCGGGGGCCAGCGTGCGGCCCATCCGGGAACGGTCCAGGCCGCGGGAGACCACGGCCATGGTCAGCGGGATCACCGGGAAGGACGCGACGCCGAACAGGACCGCGACCGCGACGAGCGCGGGGCCTTCGCTCACCACCGCCGCGAGGCCCAGCGACACGGCGCGCACGGCGTGCATGGTCCGCAGCAGCGTCTCGGGGCGGTGCCGGCGCAGCAGCCGGGCGCTGACCGCCGAGGAGATCCCGGCGGCGACGGCGGCGACCGCGACCAGGCGGCCCGCGTCGGCGGCCGACCAGCCCAGCTCGACGGCGTGCTTGGGCAGCAGCAGCACCATCACGTACAGCGTGGCCGAGTGCAGCCCGAAGGAGATCAGGATCCGGGTGCGTCCGCGCAGGCGTTCGCGCCCGGCCGCCGACGCCTGGAACCGGTCCCTGGGCAGCACGGCCGCCAGCACGGCCGTGACGGCCAGACCGGCCGCGCCCAGCAGAGCGTAGGTGGCGCGGACGCCGGCGGGCTCGAACAGGACGGTCGCCGCCCACGGGACGAGCAGCTGCCCCAGGTTGATCCCGGTGGAGGCGCGGGCCAGCGACGGCCCGGCCCGCTCGCCGCGGATCCGGCCGATCAGGGTGGTCAGTGCCAGGCTGGACGAGGCGGCGAAGCCGATCCCGCCCAGCACCAGGTAGACCATGACGAACTGCCAGGTCTCCTGGACGACCGCCAGCGCCAGGTAGCAGGCCGCCATGAACAGCAACCCGGCGAGCAGCACCGCGCGGGCACCGATCCGGTCCAGCAGGATGCCGATGACCGGCTGCAGCAGCCCGGTCAGGGCGGTGCTCAGCGCCGCGGCCACCGCGAGCGCGGTGACGTCCATGCCGTACGCGGCGGCGGCCGGGGCGAAGAAGACGCCCGCCGAGAAGTTCAGGCCGAACGACACCGTCATCGCCGCCAGCCCCGACCACGCCGCCCGGTCGCCGGAACGGCGGGCGCGGACGGGGCCCGGGTCCGCCTTCGGCTCGTTCATGTTCAGTTCAGTGGTCACGGTCGCTCCCGGGGGTGACCGGGTACGGCGGCTGCGCGCCGCCGTACCCGGCGGGCGGTCAGTGGCGGACGACCGGCCAGTCGATCTCGGTGTCGGCGGCCTTGTTGAAGTAGTTGGTGAAGACATTGAGCGCGACGTGGCCGACGACCTCCGCGATCTCCTCGTCGGACAGGCCCGCCTGGCGGGCCGTCTTCACATCGGCGTCCTCGATGCCGCCGCGGGTGCGCAGCACGGTGGCGGCGAAGGCCAGCGCGGCCTCGGCCTTGGGCTCGCCGGCCCGGCCGGAGCGCGCCGCTTCGGCCTCGTCCCCGCTCAGCCCGGCCAGCTTGGTGCCGATGTAGGTGTGCGCGGACAGGCAGTAGTCGCAGCCGTTCTCCTGGGCGACCAGGAGCGCGATCCGCTCGCGCACCGCGGCCGGCAGGACGCCGCCCGCCAGCGCGCCGGAGAACTCCAGGTAGGACTTCAGCACGGCGGGGCTGTTGGCCATCGCCTTGGTCATGTTCGGCGTGAGGCCCAGCGCCTTCTGGACGGCGGCCAGCAGTTCGGCGGCCTGGCCGCCGGCGGTCTCCGGCTGGATCAAGGGAAGTCGGGACATGTCAGGTCCTTTCGGAGGGACTGTGGGGTACCGGTGAGCACCGGTGATCTCAAACTAGGAGCGGTGCGACCCCCGGCACAGGGACCCAATACGTCACCGACGGGCCCGAACCCGCCATCTCGTCCCGCACCCCCGCGTCCGCCCGGGACGCCCGGGCCTCGATCGGCCCGTTTCCCGGCCGGCGTTATCCGGGCCTGGACTTCCCAGGTATACAGAGCGGGGGTAGCGTTCGCCTCCTGGCCGTCCGGCTCCTGGCCGTACGACCTGGGGATCCGTGCGGGCGCCGATGCCGGCCGGGCTCATACCGGCGACCGGCGGACGACGAAGGGGTCACCACATGACCGAGTTCAGTGACGGGCGGGCCGCCCCCGGCGGCTCGGCCTCCGGCGCCCGGAGCGGCGACGGCCCGCCGGCCGGCCTCGGTTCCGCCGCCCCGCCGCGGCTGGAGGGGACGGTCTCCACCCAGATGGCGCGGTTCCTGGCTCGGGAGGTGCGCAGGACCGGCGGCAGCCCCGGCGAGGTCGCGCGCCTGCCGGACCTGCGGACCGACGTCCTCTCCGACGACCTGTCCCGGGTGCCGACCGGATCCGCGAACGCGATGTGGAGGTACCTGGTCTCCAAGAACCCCGGGATCCGCGACGGCGCGCTGGTGGTCGACATCCCGCCGCCCGGCGGCTTCGGACTGTGGGACTACATGCTCACCTCCGGGCCGACCCTCATGGAGTCGGTCCGCTGTACTGCGCGGCACATGGGCGTCCTGCTCGATCCGGCCTTGGAGACCCTGGAGGGGGTGGAGGACGGCGAGCTGTTCACGATCAGTCATTCGACCTGCCCGTACGAGCCGGACGTGAGCGCGGCGGTGGAGGTGTTCGCGCTGGTGGTGCTGCTGCGGCGCTGCCGGGAGGCGACCGGGACACCCCTGGTCCCGGTACGCGTGGAGCTGCGGCAGAAGGCCCCGCGCTCGCGCGCGGCGCTGCTGGAGCTGTTCGGCACCTCCCACGTGGACTTCTCGGCGGCGGCCACCTCGCTGACCTTCCTGGCGCGGGACGCCCGGCGGCCGCTGCCCAAGGCCCAGCCCGGGCTGCTGGAGATGCTGTGCGAGCACGCCGCCATGACACTGGGCGCGGCGCGACCGGTCGGCGACTGGTACGACCTCTTCCGCCTGGCGCTGCACTCCTGCTTCGAGCAGGACTCGCTCTCCCTGGAGACGGTCGCGCAGCACATGACCGTCAGCCCCCGCACACTCCAGCGCCGCCTGGCCGAACGAGGCAGCACCTGGCGCGGCGAAGTGGAGACCGCACGCCAGGAGAAGGCGCTGACCCTCCTGCAAGACGGCCGGCTGCCCATGTCCTCGATCGCCCGCAGGGTCGGATACAGCGACGTGCGCGCACTGCGCCGCGCCGTCCGCCGCTGGCAGAGCCGGCCGACCGGGTCCTTCGGGAACGGCGCGGAGCGGACCTAGGCCCCGGGCCGCCGCCGATGCGGTGGCGCGTTCGGACCCCGGTGGCGTCTTCGGTCCCCCCGGTGGCGTGTTCGGTCCCCTTCGCCGGGGCGGTGCGGTCCATAGGGTGAAGCCACCTTGCCGCCCACCACCGGGGTGTGGGTGCGGCGGACGCCGGAGCCGGGAGGGGGAGTCGCGATGCGCGCGGCGTGGTACGAGCGCCCGGGCCCGGCTCACCAGGTGCTGATCGTGGGGACCATGCCGGTCCCGTGGCCCGCGCCGGGCGAGGTGCGGGTCAAGATCGCCGTTTCGGGCGTCCACCGCAGGGACGCGGTGAAGCGGCACGGCCGGCGCGGGCCGGGGATGACGTTCCCCCGGGTGATCCCGCACGACGACGGCGCCGGTGTGATCGATGCCGTGGGACGGGGCGTCGACGCGCGCCGGCTCGGCCAGCGGGTCTGGATCTACCTGGCCCAGTCGTACCGCCCCTTCGGCACCGCCGCCGAATACGCCGTGGTCCCGGCGGTGCAGGCGGTGCCCCTCCCGGCGGGTGTGCCGTTCGACCAGGCCGCCGGGATGGGCGTGCCCGGGATCATCGCGCATCGCGCGGTCTTCGAGGACGGGCCCGTCGACGGGCGGCTCGTGCTGGTGACCGGCGCGCTCTGCACGGTGGGGCGGGCCGCGGTGACCATGGCGCGGCGCGGTGGCGCCGTGGTGATCGCCACGGTGCACGGCCCGTCCCGGCTGGAGGCTGCATTGGCGGCCGGCGCCCACTACGCCGTCGATGTCTCCCGGGGAGGGGCGGCGGCCCGGATCGGAGCGATCGCGCCGTACGGGGTGGACCGGGTGGTCGAAGGCGCGTTCGGCGCGGACCTCGCCGCCGATCCGGAGATCGTGGCCCACGGCGGCACCATCGCCGTACACTCCAGCGACCGGGCCGACCCGGCCGTGCCCTACCGCCGCCTCGCGGACAAGAACATCACGGTTCACTTCCTCGGCCACGACGACTTCCCCGACGAGGCCAACCGGCAGGCGACCGCCGACCTGACGGCCGCGCTGCGCGACGGCGACCTGTGGTACCCGGTCGCGGCCCGCTTCCCCCTCGAGCGGATCGCCGAGGCCCACGCCGCCGCGGAGAACGGCTCGCCCGCCGGGCACATCGTGCTGGAGCTCGACCCTGCCGGCGCGCGTCCGGATCCCGCCTGACCGTGGGCACTCTCGCGAAAGCCGACCTGACTTTCGTGTAGCGTTTCCTGCATGCCAGGATCAAAGGCCGAGCGGGCGAGCGGGTACCGCGAACGCAACTCCACTGCCGACCGCGCGTTGGACATCCTGCTGCTGTTCGGCGACTCACGGCTCGTGGTCGGGGGCCAGGAGGTGGCCGACCATCTGGGTGTGGCTCGCTCCACCGCCTATCGCTACCTGCAGAGCCTGGCCTCCTCCGGTTTCATCGAGGAGCAGCGGCCCGCCGGGTACCGGCTCGGGCCGCGGGTGTTCGAGCTGGCGCGGCTGGCCCGCAAGGGCCTCGGGCTGTCGGAGGTCTCCCGGCCGGTGATGCGGGCCCTGGCCGACCGGGTCGGTGAGGCCGCTCTGCTGACCCGCCGGACGGGCGCCACGGTGGTGTGCCTGGAACGGGAGGAGACCGACCATCCCGTCCGGCTGTCGTACGAGCGGGGCCATGTGCTGCCGATCAACGCGGGCGCGTCGGCGCTGGTGCTGCTGGCCTGGGCGCCGGAGCAGGAGATCGAAGAGGTCATCGCGCGAAGCGGGCTGCCGAGGTTCACCGGGGCGACGGTGACCGACGCGGGAGTGCTGCGCGAGCGGCTGGCGGCGATCCGGGCGCGCGGCACGGCGGTGTCCCGGGGCGAGCTGGACGAGGACGTGCTCGGTGTCGCCGCCCCGATCCGCGACGCCGGCGGTGACGTCGTCGCCGCCGTGAGCGTCGCGGCGCTGTCGCATCGGGTGCCGGAGGAGCGGGTGCCGGAAGTGGAGACGGCGGTCGAGGAGGCCGCCGCGGAGATCAGCGAACGGTTGCGGGTCATCGACGCGTGAGGCGGCGCGACGGCGCGGCGCCGGTCGCGGAAGCGGGTCGCACGGGCCCCACGACTCCCTGTTTCATTATTCGATACTCCTGTCCTGATTAGCGCACCACCTGCGGCGACGGCTGTCAAGGGGAGCCGCCGGAGCGACCGTCCGGTCATCGGCCCGAAGCGATCCACGCGCGCAGTGCCAGGTGGAACTCCAGGCGCTGGGCGGGGTCATGGAGGTCCTCACCGAACAGGGCCTCGAGCTGGCGGAGACGGTGGCGGACGGTCTGGGCGTGCACGTCCATGCGGGCGGCGACCTGGTTCGCGTTGAAGTTGCTCTCGATGCAGGCCAGGAACGTTTCGGCGAGCTTGTGACGGGCGTGCCGCCGCGGCGAGCGCAGGAGCGGGCGCAGCTTGCGCTCCACCAGCAGGGACGCCAGCTCCGGGGACTGCCCGAGCAGCGTCATCGGGATGTGGTCGACGACCGCGATCGGCCGTCGCGCCGCGATGACGCCGTCGTGCGCGAGCAGCAGGGCCTGGCGCGCCAGCCGGAGCGAGAGCGCACAGCGGGCCACCGGCACGGTCGGGCCGATCGCCGCGTCCCAGCCGGCCATCGCGGTTTCCAGGGCGCGGCGACGCCCCGGGCCGTCCGGATCCGGCACCACGAGACACGGATCGTCCAGGTGAAGGCCGACGAGGACGTCCGGTGGCAGGGCGGGCCGCGGCGCGCGCCCGCCGGGCGGCGCGGACAGCGCGACGGCCGCCACCGTCCGCGGCACCGGCCACTCGCAGTCGGCGGCGAGGAGCCGGACGTCCTCGGGCCCGGTGCCCGGCTCGAGCAGGCCTTCCAGCAACGCGCGCCGCCGCGCCCGGACCCCTCCGGTCTGCCGGGCGGCGCGTTCGGCGTGGCCCTCGGCCGCCGCGGCGGCGAGCCGGTCGATGTGGCCGAGCACCGCCTGCGTCACGCGCGCGACGGCCGTCGAGGTGACGGAGACGTCCTGGCGTTGCGCCTCCTCGGTGAGCCGGCGGATCGCGACACCGGCGCCGATCCGGAACGCGGCTTGGAGCGCCTCCAGGCCGCGCCCCTCGCCGGCCTCGCCCGCCCCGATGCGGCGGAAGTGCTCGGTGACGGCGTCCGACGGCAGGTCCGGATCACCGAGCAGGTCGACGAAATGGCCGATGGCCCGCTCGACCGAGATGGTCAGCACCTGGACGTACCGGGCGTCGTGGGGACGCACGTAGACCGGCAGCTCCCGTTCGATCGCCCGGACCGCGTCCCTCGCGGCGTCCGGGACGCCCTTGCGCAGCCCGCCGAGCAGCCTGTCCCGGCTTCCGGCGTCCACGCCCGCGGCGAGGAGGGACACGTCGGGGAGGGACACGTCGAGGACGGACGGCCGGGCCGAAGGCGGCATACGGTCTCCAATCCGGAAGATCGGTCAGCGGCGTCCGGGCTGCGTGAAGGGGAACTCGCCGACGGGTCGGGTTCCCATCGAAGCGGCGGCCGAGGAAGCCCCGGGGTGGTGAATGCACAAGTTGTCAGTTCCGAGAGCGCTTGTCTGTGCGCATCAGGGCCAATTCTGGCGTGGAACAATTGGGCAATGTCCCGAACCGAGGACCGCATGATGGCGCGGCTTTCCGAGATCACCCGCGTGGCCGTCGACCGCTGCGCCGCCGAGATCCCGTTCTACCGGGGCCTGCCCGGCGGAGTGCTCCACGGTGAGGTGCACCGTGCGTTCACCGAGGTCACCCGGATGATCGCCAAGACCCTCCGGGAGGAGCGGACCCCGAACGCGGCCGAGCTGACGGAGATCATCGACTGGTCGGCGCGGCGCGCGGCGGACGGGGTGCCGCTGGACGCGGCCATCGCCGCGTACCTCATCGCCTCGGTGACCGAATTCGAACTGCTCTCCGAGGAGGCCGACGCCCCCGAACTGCGCCGGTACGCCCTCCACACCCTGCGCTACCTGTCGAGCGTTCTCCCGGCGGTCGCGCTGGCGCATCTCCACGAGCACCAGCAGATCGAGGGCCAGCGCCGCGACCTGCGCCGCGACCTGGTCTCCGCGCTGCTGACCGGCGGGCCCGCGGACGAACTGGCCGAGCAGTCGGGGGTGGTGCTCGCGAGCGGCTACCTCGTCGTGCTGCTGCGGCTGGAACCCGGCGAGGCCGGCGCCCGCCGCACGATCCGCCGCGTCCAGTCCGCGCTCGACGCCCACCAGCAAGCCGACGTGCTGACCGCGCTCACCACCGACGGCGGGACGGTGCTGCTGCCGGACGCGCCGGACGCGTTCGCGCGGCTGCCCGCGATGCTCGACCGGATCGGCGAGGCGACCGCCAGTCCCGTCATCGCCGCGGCCGCGGCGGCGGACACCGTCGACGCCGTACCCGACGCGCACGCCGAGGCGGAGGACGTCGCCGACCTCGCCGACCGCCTCGACCTGCCGCCCGGCCTCTACCGGCTGGACGACGTCCTGCTCGAATACCAGCTCACCAGGCCGGGACGGGCGCTCCCCCGGCTCGCCGCCAAGCTCGAACCGCTCGCCGGGCATCCCGTGCTGCTGGAGACGGCCCGCTCCTTCGTCCGGCACGGCCACAACCGCAGCCGGACATCGGCCGAACTGCGGATCCACCGCAACACCCTCGACTACCGGCTCGGCAAGATCACGAAACTCACCGGCCTCGACCTGTCCGACCCCCGCGGCGTCCGCCTCCTCGACGCCGCCGTCACCGCCCGCGCCCTGCTCTAGAGAACCCGCTGCGCCGGAGGCGGGTCATCGGCGGGAGCGCCGTGCACCTGGAACGGGCGTGGAGCCCCGGTGGAAGGCGAGATGTCGGGATCTCGCGTTCACCGGGGCTCCTCCTGATCCCCCGTCGTGCCGGGCCGCCCGGACGGCTCAGCCGCCGAGGGGCCGGTAGGTGAGGAGGACGACTCCGCTCGGGAAGGTCACGGAGTCGACCAGTTCGAGGGTTCCGGCGCTGGCCGGGCGGAACAGCGGCTCGCCGGAGCCCTTGACGACGGGGCAGAGCCAGATCTTGTACTCGTCGAGCAGGCCGGTCGCGGCCAGGCCGTCGGTCAGGCGGCCGGTGCCCCAGACGAGGATGTCGCCGCCCTCCTGCTTCTTGAGGTCGGTCACCGCCCCGGCGAGGTCGTTTCCGTCGATGACCGTGGTGGGGTTCCAGGCGGACGTGTCCACCGGCTCGGACGCGACGACGTACTTCGCCATGGAGTTGACGTGGTCCGCGTAGGGGTTGCCGCCCATGTTCGGCCAGGCCTGCGCCATGCCCTCGTAGGTGACGCGGCCGAGCAGGAGGGCGTCGGCGGCCGTGGTCATGGCGAACGCGTGGCCCTGGGCCTTCTCCTCGGAGTACTGCAGCGACCATTCGTGGGGGTTGTCGATGAAGCCGTCGAGGGTGGCGTACGTCGAAGCGACGATCTTGCGCATGGTTCCTCCGCTTTTCGGGCCGTTCTCCGGTGTGGACGCGATTAGACTCGCAATCCGAAGAATCCGCCGGTAGTGGCCGGGATCAGCAGTTCCATGTGAAGGAATCACATGATCCGTGTGATGGTCGCCGAGGACGTTCGCATCCTGCGGGAGACGCTGACCACCGTCCTCGGGCTGGAGGACGACATCGAGGTGGTGGCCATGGTCGAGCGCGGCGACCAGATCGTCGCCATGGCGGAGAAGACCCGCCCCGACGTGGCGGTGCTCGACATCGACCTGCCCGGCATGGACGGCCTGGACGCCGCCGCCGAACTCCGCGCGACGCTCCCGGGCTGCCGGACGGTCGTCCTGACCGGTCTCGGCAAACCCGGATATCTGCGCCGCGGGCTGGCCGCCGGGGTCTCGGGGTTCCTGCTCAAGCACGCGCCGACCGACGACCTCATCGACGCGATCCGCAAGGCCGTCGCGGGAGAAAGGGTGGTCGACCCCCAGCTCGCGCTCGCCGAACTCGAACGGGCGGACAGTCCGCTCACCGCACGTGAGGCCGACGTGCTCCGGTTGTCGGCGACCGGCGCGGAGGCCGGCGACATCGCCCGGTCCCTCTCACTGAGCCGGGGCACCGTCCGCAACTACCTGTCGTCGGCCGTCATGAAGCTGAACGCCAGAAATCGCATCGACGCGATCCGCATCGCGACCGACCAGGGCTGGCTTTAGCGGCACCGTCACCGCCAGCCGGAAGCCGTCCCCCTCCCTGCCGGCGGTCAGCGTCCCGCCCAGCTCCCGCGCCCTTCGTTCCAGGTTCGTCAGCCCCACGCCGGGGGCGGCGGCCCGCCCGGAGACACCGTCGTTGACCAGGCGCAACCGGACGTTCCGCCCGACCGCCTCGACGGTCAGCTCGCAGCGATCGGCCCGACTGTGCCGCAGCACGTTGGTGACCCCTTCGCGCAGCACGGTGGCGAGAAGCATGTCGGTCTCCGCGGGCAGCGGCACCGGCCGGACCGACCCGGACACCTCGATGCCGGCGGCCGACAGCGCCGCGCGGGTGGACTCGACCTCCGCCGCCAGCGCGATCTCGCCCCGCGCGCTCACGACGGCCTCCATGTCCGCCAGGGCCCGGCGGGCCGCCGCCAGTCCCTCGGCCAGTTCGACGCGGGCCCGGTCGGGGTCCCGGTCGAGCAGCCGCAGGGCCAGCTCGTTCTTGAGCACGACGACCGACAGGCCCAGGCCGAGCAGATCGTGCAGATCGGTCGCGAACCGGAGCCGCTCGCGGGCGACCGCCGTCCGGGCCAGTTCCGCCCGCGCCTCCCTGACCTGCAGCGCCAGCTCCCCCATCCGGACCAGCCCGTACACCACCAGGGCCCGCTCGCCGGACCACACGACCTCGTAGACCATCCCCAGCACGGTCGGATCGCCGAGCTGCGCGTCCCAGATCACGAGCAGCGGATCCAGGCAGATCAGCGGGATCGCCAGGACCCACCGCGCCCACCCGCGCACCACGACCAGCACGACGCCCGGCAGGAAGAACACCACGTGCCACAGCGCCAGGTCGAAGAAGAGCAGCGGGACCAGGGCGGGCACGAAGACGCCCAGCGTCCACAACGGACGGCCCGAAGGGGCGCAGGCACGAAGGAACAGCAGGACGAACGCGGCGAGCGCCACGAAGAACACCGCCGTCTCCGGCGCGCCCAGATCGGCGCGCAGGAACCACCGCACCTCCGTCGGAACGATCATGAGGCAGATCGTCGCGGCCCCGAGAACCGCCACGGCCCGGGAGGTCAGATCATCGGCCACCGGCGCGGCCGCGGGGCGCTCGCGCCCGTACCCGTGCGCCACCGACCGCGTCTCGTTCAGCGCCGCCCGCGCCACGTCCAGCCGCCGACCGACCGCCGCCGGGTCCCCCGCGTCCCCGTCCCGGACGACGCGCTCGAGGCTCACGCCCACCCGTTCGTTCAGCTGCTGCGCGAACACCAGACGCTCGCGCGCCACCTCGGCCGCCGCGAGCCCGTCCCTGGTCCGCCGCATGTCGCTGACCAGGTCGGCCAGCCGGGCGACCCCGTACAGCGCGATCCCGACGAACGCCGCGTGGCCGACGGCCAGGTAGGCCGCCTCCACGGCCGTCGGCCGAACCGGCGACGCGGCGGCGAACTGCGCCGCGATCACCAGCGCGAACCCGCCCCACGCCGCCCACCGCCGGCGGACGAGCAGCAGGATCGCCGCCGCCAGGAAGCCGGAGTTCCCGTACCAGGTGCTCGCGTACCAGACCATGCCCACGGCCGTGAGGACCGCCTGCGCCCCCAGCGTCCACGGCCAGCCCCGCACCCGCCCGTCCTCCGACCAGCGGATGCAGTTGCGCAGGTGAAGGAGCAGCAGCACGGTCAGCAGGACGAACGCCGCCGGCTTGCCCCCCGGCTCCGCGTTGACGATCCCGACGTACCCGCCGAACGCGAACCCGCAGCTCACGCCCACCGCGATCACACGAGCCCAGCGAACGGCCGCCACCGGAGACGCGGTTTCCATACAGGCCTCCCAAGAAGGGGATCACGCGAAGCGTATAGAACCGGGGCCGCCTCGACCGGGCGCCCGCACAAGCGCGCTTACGTAGTTCTGCGGATGGTGCGGAGCGGCCGGCCGCGACGACTCTTGCGGGGTATCGGCGACGCGACGAGCAGGAGGCAGTGTGGAGATCACCCAGCAGGGCGCCGCGCTCGACGAGCGGCTCCGCTCCCACGTCCCGGAAGTGGCGGCCGAGGTCACCGTCAGGATCCGCCGGGACGTGCCGGCGCTCGGCCGCGCGCGGTACCTGGACTCGTTCGTGGAAAGCCTGATCGAGGACTTCCTCGGCCTGCTGGCCGGCTCCGGACCGCCGTCCGACGAGATCCTCGCCCGAGCCCGGGACGCGGGCGCCCGCGAGGCCGCGGCGGGCCGCGGCCCGGACGTCCTGCCCGCCGCGGCCCGGCTCGGCGCGGGGATCGCGATCGCCAGGCTGACCGAGCACGCCGGCAGGCTGGGCGTGCGCGTCGAGATCGGTGCGGTCGGGAGGACGGCGCAGCAGGTGTTCGCGTACGTCGACCGCATCACGGCGGCCGTCGCCGAGGGGCACGGCGGCTCCCCGGGGCGCGCCGTCGGCGAAGCCGAGGAACGCCGGCGAGAGCTGCTCGACCTCCTGCTGAGCACGGACCCCGGAACCCCGGAGATCAGGACGGCCGCGCTGAGCGCGGGTTGGCGGCTGCCGCGGACGGTCGCGGTCATCGCCCTGTCCGCGGCGGGTCCCCGGCCGATGCTCCCGCCGGACGTCCTGCTCGGCCTGCATCGGGACGAGCCGTGCCTGGTCCTGCCGGACCCCGAGGGGCTCACGCGGCGGCGGCAGGTCGCGGCGGGGCTGCGCGGCCGGACGGCGGCGGTCGGGCCCACCGTGGAGGTGCCGGACGCGGCGAGGTCCCTGCGGTGGGCGCGCCGCACGCTGTCGCTCGTGAAGGACGGCGGGATCGCGGCGGCCGGGGGCCGTCCCGTTCGCGCCGTGGACCATCTGCCCCGGCTCATGACGTCCTGGGGCGCCGAACTCGTCGATCTCGTGGCCGCCGACCGGCTCGCGCCGCTCGACTCCGTCCGGCCGTCGCTCCGGCGGGAACTCGAGGTGACGCTGCTGGCGCTGCTGGAGTGCCATTTCCGGGCGGTCGCGGCCGCCGCACGGCTGCATGTGCACCCGCAGACCGTCCGTTATCGCCTCCGCAAGCTCGAGGCCCTCTTCGGCGAAGCGCTCTACGAGCCGCGGAACCAGCTCGACATGCACCTGCTGCTGCATGCCAGGACGGCGGGCCGTCCCGACCCGGGGAAGGCGGGCTGACCTGCCCTTCTCCTCCCTGGCGGGCGGTCGTGGCTTTCGGCTAGCGTGATGGCGCCATGGACCTGCCGCGCATCGACACCAGCTACGTCGGCCGGCGACGCGAGGCCACCGAGGTGCGTGCGGCGCTGGCCGCCGGGCGGCTCGTGACGCTGACGGGTCCCGGCGGCGTGGGCAAGACCCGGCTCGCCACCGCGGTGGCGGCGCGGCTCGCCCCGGGCTTCGGCGACGGCGCCGTCTTCGTCGACCTCACCGAACTCCGCGACGGCGCGCTGCTGCCGGACCTCGTCGCCACCCGGCTGGGCCTGCACAACCGGTCGGGCCGGCCCGCGCTCCGGCTCGTACTGGACCACCTGCGCGGACGCGCGCTCCTGCTCGTCCTGGACAACTGCGAGCACGTGGTGGACGAGGCGGCCGCGTTCGCCGCCGCCGTCCTGGCCGAGTGCGACGGCGTGACCATGCTCGGGACCAGCAGGCAGTCGCTCGGGGTCGCGGGGGAACGGCTGCTGCGGGTGCCCTCCCTGGCGGTGCCCGCGGAGGACGTCGCGTCCTCGCCCGCGGAATCGGCCCGGTACGACGCCGTGCGCCTGTTCGTGGACCGTGCCGCGGCGATCGTGCCGGGCTTCGAGCTCACGGCCGGGAACGCCCCGGCCGTCGTCCGCATCTGCCGGCATCTGGACGGGCTCCCGCTCGCGATCGAGCTCGCGGCCGCCAGGCTCCGGTCGCTGTCGCCGCGGCAGGTCGCGGACCGGCTCACCCGGCACCTGCCGCTGCTCACCGCCGGCCCGCGCACCGCCCCGGAACGCCAGCGGACGTTGCGCGCCACCATCGACTGGAGCTTCTCTCTCTGCTCGCCCGCCGAGCAGGCCGTCTGGCTGCGGGCCTCGGTCTTCGCCGGCACCTTCGACCTGGCCGCGGCGGAACATGTGTGCGCGGGCCCCGGCGTCGCGCCGGAGGGCGTCCTGGACGCCGTGGACGGCCTGCTGGACAAGTCCGTCCTGGTCCGGGAGGACCACGGGGACGGCGTCCGCTACCGGATGCTGGAGACCCTCCGCGAGCGCGGCCAGGAACTCCTGGAAGGGACGGGCGAACGCCGCCTGGTCTCCGCCCGGCACCGGGACTGGATCGACCGGTTGACGGCGTCCGCCGACGCGAACTGGGTGGGGCCGGAGCAACTGTCGTGGATCGACCGGCTGAGGGTCGAGCAGGCGAACGTGCGCGCCGCGCTGGAATGGTCGCTCACCGAGCCCGGGGAGGCCGGGGCGGTGCTCAGGATCGCCTCGCGGCTGGACGAGTACTGGACGTTCTTCGGCCACAGCCTGGAGTGCCGCCAGTGGCTCGACCGGGCGCTCGCCGCGACCTCGTCCGACCATCCGGACCGGCCGCGGGCGCTCGCGATGTGCGCGCTCCACGCGGTGTGGCATCTCGACCTCGACGCGGCCATGCGCCGGCTGGCCGAAGCGGCGGAACTGGCGGAGCCCCGGGACGAGCTGCTCCACGCGCTGACGAGTTACGTGCGGGCCCTCGCCGCGCAGATCAGCACCGACGCGGGCGCCGCCGACCTCGCCGCCGAGGCGGCCGCCGTGTTCCGGGCGCACGGGGACGTGCGCCGGGAGCTGCATCCGTTGTGGATCTTCGGGGTCTCCACCGGCTACCGGAAGGGCGACATCGCGGAGGGCAGGCGGGCGCTGCGCCGGATGCTCGAACTGTGCGAGGCCCGCGGCGAGACCCGGTATCGCGCCATGGCCCAGTTCGGGCTGGCCTACCTGGAGGTCGAGCGGGGCGACGTGGAGCTCTCCGAGAGACTCGCCCGCGAGTCCCTGCGGAACCTCATGCAGATCGGCGCGGGATCCGGCACCGCCTACCTTCTCGACAGTCTCGCCTGGATCGCGGACCGGAAGGGCGAGCACGTCAGGGCCGCCACCCTGTTCGGCGCCGCCGCCACGCTCTGGCGGGCGATCGGGTCGGCTCCGGAGATCGCCGTCTCCGGCCCGCACCGGGCGCACCGGACGAGCACGCTGGCCGTCCTGGGCGAGGAGCGCTTCGGCCGCGCGTTCGCCGCGGGGCGCGCCATGTCCGGTGCGGAGGCGGCGCGGTTCGCGCTGGGCGAGGCGGCCCCCGCCGCCGGCGCCCGGCCGGGGTCGCTGACCGGGCGCCAGTGGCAGGTCGCCGGGCTGGTCGCCGAGGGGCTGTCCAACCGGGACATCGCGGACAAGCTCGTGATCTCCCAGCGCACCGTCGACACCCACGTCCAGCACATCCTGGACAAGCTCGGCTTCCGTAAGCGCGCTCAGATCGCCACCTGGTTCACCGAGCGGCGCTGAGGCCCGCCGGGACACGGGCCGTCACCGCAGCGCGGACCACAGTCAGCGCAGCGCGGCCCACAGTCAGCGCAGCGCGGCCCACAGTCAGCGCAGCGCGGCCCACAGGTCGCATTCGTGGTCGGCGGCGAAGTCCCGGACGATCCCGGGCCCGGACGGCGTGTAGGAGATCATTCGCGGGGCCGCGTCCGAGTACGCGGGCCAGACCCGGTGGCTCGCGGGCTTCCCCGTCTTGGCGAAGCGCGTCCAGTGGCCGCGCATCGTGGCGGCCAGGGCCCGCTGGTCCGGTGCGAGCGGCGCGGGATGGACGGCGTTGCGGACGTCGAAGAGGTACTGCAGCTCGGAGGCGTGCGAGGCCCCGTACGGGAAGGACACCGGCGGGAGGTAGAGCTGGGGCGCGTCGCGGTCGCTGAACTCGTAAGCGTAGGTCGGGACTCGCCGGGACAGCCAGCCGTCCAGGCGCAGGGCGGGGCAGGGGAAGTCCGCGTCGGTCGCGGCCGCCGCGAGAGCGGACGCGGGGGCGGGATACTCGTCGAGCGGGTAGCGCGCCGCGACCCGCTCGGCGGCGTCCCGCGGAACGCCGGTCATGGCCTGGATCTCCGTGAGGTAGTTGTCCGGAGTGACCCGCCGTCCGGCCAGGTCGTAGCCGGTCGCGACGAAGTAGGTGGACTCGTCGCGCGTGGTCCCGTTGACGACCGGGACGCGGTTGAACCTCCCCGTCCGGAAAGCGTCGTCCAGGGATCTGGGCAGGACGGCGCCGTCGGTCTGGAGGAACAGGACCGGCTTCTGCCGCGCCAGCAGCGCCGACGGCGGCAGGCCGCGCAGGCACGCGGCCGTCTGGCCGGGGCAGCCCGCCGCGGCGGCGAGCTCGGTGCCCTCGGCCTGGGCGTCGGCCCGGGACCGGAGGGCGAGGTTGTAGGCGCCGCTCTGGCTGATCGCGGCGGAGAACAGCCCGGCGGAACCGGGAGAGGCCAGGTGGGCCAGGACGCTGAGGCCGCCGGCCGACTCGCCGAAGACGGTCACCTTGCCGCGGTGGCCGCCGAACCCGCCGATGTTGCGCTGGACCCAGCGCAGCGCCGCCTGCTGGTCCATGAGGCCGTAGTTCCCGGACGAACCGTCGGCCGCCGCGAGCGCCGGGTGGGCGAGGAAGCCCAGGGCGCCCAGCCGGTAGTTGATCGTGACGACGACGGTGCCGCGTTCGACCAGCCGGGTGGGATCGTAGTTGCCGCCCATGCCGGATACGAACGCGCCGCCGTGGACGTACACCATCACCGGGTAGCGGCGCCCGTTCCGGGAGGCGCCCTTCGGGGTGTGGACGTTGAGGTAGAGGCAGTCCTCCGACGTGACCGCGGTGCTGTTCTGGACGCACCGGGGCGGCGTCTCCGTCGCCGCGCGGACGCCGTCCCAGCGGGCCGCGGGCCGCGGCGGTCTCCACCGCAGCTCACCGGTCGGGGGCGCGGCGTAGGGGACGCCGAGGAACCGGTCGGTCGTCCCGGCCGTCTCACCGCGCAACGTTCCGGCGTCGGTGACGACGGTCGGCGGGCCGCCCGCTCCGGCCGGCGCGCCCGGGGCGGCCGCCGCCGGGGCCTGCGCCAGAGCGGCAAGCAGGACGGCCGCGAACCCGGCCCTGATCGCGATGCGCGTCATCGGCCCGCCTTCCGGGTGTCGATGGCCTCGCCGAACAGGTTCCAGCGCTCGCCCTCGAACCGCTGGAGCTGCAACGTCTCGATCGGGTAGCCGTCACGCGGCCCGGTGTTCATGGTGACGCCCGGCAGGAGCAGGTCCGAGCGGACGTCCTCGAAGTCGCGGACCGCCTCCATCAGGCCCTCGCGGGTCGGGCACTTCATCGCCCCGAGGGCCTTCTCCATCGCGCTCGCCGAGGCCCAGCCCAGGCTGTAGAAGGCGTTCGTCGGGTCGAGGCCGGGCGCGTACTTCGCGAGTTTCTCCTCGTACAGCTTCATTTCGGGGTCGTCGGCCCACTGCGGGTCGGACGGGTCCTTGAGGAAGGCCGCGGAGACGATGCCCTGCACCCTGTCGAATCCGACCGGCTCGAGGACGGTCATCGAGGAGGCCACGTTGTTGATGATGTGCAGGGGGTTCCACGCGGTGTTCTGGGCGTCGGCGGCGAGCGCCTGAGAGCCGAACTTGGGCGTGGTGATGTCGAGGAACACGTCGGCCCCCGACTCGGCCAGGTTGCGCATCTGCGGGTCGATGCTGGGGTCGGTGACCTCGTAGCTCTGTTCGGCCACCACCTTGACGCCGCTGCCCTCGATCGCGGTGAGGAAACCCTCGCGGAGGTCCTTCCCGTAGTCGTCGTTCTGGTACAGGATCGCCACCTCGGCGTCCGGCTCGTCGTCCTTGAGGTACTGCCCGTAGAGCCGCCCCTCGGACGCGTAGCTGGGCTGCCAGCCGATCGTCCACGGGTACTTCACGGGGTCGGCGCCCCACTTCGACGCGCCGCTCGACACGAAGACCTGCGGCACCTTCCGCTGGTTCGCGTACTCCATCACGGCGGAGGACGTCGGCGTCCCCAGCGTCTGGAACAGGGCGAAGACCCGGTCCTGCTCGACGAGGCGGCGGGCCTCCTCGACCGACTTCGGCGGCTGGTAGCCGTCGTCCCGGACGATGAACTCGATCTTCCGGCCGCCGACCCCGCCCTTCTCGGTGTTGAGGTGGTCGAAGTACGCCTTGATCCCCTTGGGGATCTCGCCGTAGGCGGAGGTGGGGCCCGACAGCGGGTAGATGCCGCCGAGCTTGACGCTCTCGCCGGTGATGCCGGTGGTCTGCTGGCCCTTGCACTCGCCCTGCGCGGCGGTGCTCCCGCCCGCCTCGCCCCGGCCGCCGCACGCCGAGGCGGCGAGCAGGACCGCGACGGTGGCCGCGGTCAGGCGCGTCTTCTTGTCGCGCGTCTTCTTGTCGCGCGTCTTCTTGTCACACGTCTTCTTGTCACGCATGGAGGCTCACTTCTTCCGTTGGACTCGTGCGAGGAGGCGGCCCGCGCGGCCCGCCAGCCCGGCGAGCCCGGTGGGGGCGACGTACATGATCAAGATGATGAGGACGCCGAAGACGACGCCGGGCGCGGCGTCGTTCACGCCCTGGGAGAAGGCCGGGACGAACATCACGAACGCCCCGCCCAGCAGCGGCCCGAACGTCGAGCCCAGCCCTCCGACGACGATGCCGGCGAGCAGCATGATGGACAGGTTGACGGTGAACGAGTCGGGCGAGACGAACGCGATCACCCAGGTGTTCACGGCGCCCGCGGCCCCGGCGAACATGGCGCTCCACGCGAACGCGAGCGTCTTGTAGCGGGCCAGTTCGACGCCCATCGTCTCGGCGGCGGTCTCGTTGTCCCGCAGGGCGTGCAGCGCGCGCCCGACCCGCGACCGCAGCAGGGACCACACGACGAGACCGCAGCCGGCCGCGACGGCGAGCGCCACGAAGTACAGCCACTGGTCCTCGGCCAGCCCGGTCCACGCCGGGGGCGCCGGGCGGGACAGGGTGAGCCCCATCGAGCCGCCGGTGACCGACTCGAACCGCTTGAGCAGCGGCACCAGGAAGATGGCGATGGTCATGGTGACGAGCGCCAGGTACAGGCCGCGCAGCCGCAGCGCCGGGACGCCGAGCGCGAGACCGAGCACGAACGTCACCGCCATCGCGGCGGGCAGCGTCAGCAGGTAGGGCACGTCCCAGCGGTCGAGCATGACGGCGGACGTGTAGGACCCGAGGGCGAGGAAGCCGCCGTGGCCGAGGGAGATCTGCCCGGCGTGCCCGACCAGGAGGTTCAGGCCGAGCAGGGCGATCGCGTAGACGAGGACCATCGTGAGCTGGAAGACCCGGAAGGGGACGAGCTGGAACGGCGCGGCGACCGCCGCCGCGACCAGCAGCGCGACCGCCGCCCACCGCCAGTGGCGGGCGAGCCCGCCGGACGCCGGGCGGGCCGGCAGGGAGAAGGACGTGCCGCTCATGCGCGCTCCACCGCCGATCGTCCGAAGAGCCCCTGCGGCCGGAACAGCAGGACGCCGATGATCACGGCCAGGGGCACCCCGACCTTCAGGTCGGAGCCGACGGCCCCGACGTAGGCTCCGGCGAGCGTCTCGGCGACGCCGACGATGAGACCGCCGAGCACCGCGCCCGCCGGGCTGTCGAACCCGCCCAGCGTCGCCGCGGCGAACGCGTAGATCAGGACGCCGCCCATCATGTTCGGCTCCAGGAAGAGCATCGGCGCGACCAGCACGCCGGACACCGCGCCGACCAGCGCGGCCAGCCCCCAGCCGAGCGCCAGCACCCGGCTCGCCCGCACCCCGACCAGCCTGGCCGACTCGGGGTTGCTCGCGACCGCGCGCATCCCCAGCCCGATCTTGGTGTAGCGGAACAGCACATAGAGCAGGCCCATGACCAGCGCCACGACCCCCAGCACACCGAGCGTGGAGTAGCCGAGCCCGACGCCTCCGGCCCGGAGCGCCCCGCCGGGGAACGGGCTCGGGAAGTCCTTGATGAGGAACGACCAGATCCACCCGGCGGCGGCGTTCACCAGGATGAACAACCCGAGCGTGACGATGACGAGGGTCAGCTCCGGCGCGCCTTCGACCGGCCTGATGACGACGCGCTCGATGAGCATCCCGCCCGCGAACGAGATCCCCAGCGTGAGCACGAGCGCGAGCCAGAACGGCACGCCGGCGTGCACGAACTGCCAGGCGATGAAGGTGGAGAACATGGCCAGCTCGCCCTGCGCGAAGTTCACGATGCCGGTGAACCGGTAGATGAGGACGAGGGCGAGGGCGAGGCTCGCGTAGATCGCGCCCGCGCCGAGCCCCTCGACGAGCTGCTGTACGAAACCCGCCATCGCTATCCCACCTCAATCCCGAGGTAGGAGCGGGCGATCTGCTCGTCGGAGCGGATGTCGCCCGCCGTTCCGGACAGCACGATCCGTCCGGTCTCCAGCACGTGCGCCCGGTGGGCGAACTCCAGAGTGAGATGCGCGTTCTGCTCGACCAGGATCACGGTCGTGCGCTCCTTCTCGTTGACGGTCCTGACGATCTGGAACAGCTCGCGCGTGACCAGTGGGGCGAGGCCGAGCGAGGGCTCGTCCAGCAGGATCAGCCGGGGCCGCGACATGAGCGCGCGGCCGATGGCGACCATCTGCTGCTCGCCGCCGCTGAGGCTGCCCGCGGCCTGCGCGCGCCGTTCCTTCAGGACGGGGAAGTAGCCGTAGACGCGTTCGATGTCGTCGAGGACACCGGCGCGGTCACGGCGGACATAGGCGCCGAGGCGCAGGTTCTCCTCGACGGTCAGCGGGGCGAACGTGCCGCGCCCCTCGGGGACGTGCGCCACGCCCAGCCGGGCGACGGCTTCGGGCCTGCGGCGCGGCAGCGCGGTGCCGGCCAGGCGCAGCGACCCTTCGGTGCGGACCATGCCGCACAGCGCCCGGAGCAGGGTGGTCTTCCCCGCGCCGTTGGTGCCGAGGATCGCGCAGATCTCCCCCTCGGCCACGTCGAAGCCGATGCCGTGCAGGACCCGGCCCGCGCCGTAGCCGGCGCGAAGGTCCGCGACGGCGAGGAACGTTCCAGCGTCCGGGGATCCGCTCGTGCCGCTCATGCCGCGGTCCCCAGGTACGCGTCGCGGACGGCCCGGTCGTTCTGTACCTCGGCCGGCGTGCCCTCGGCGATCTTCCGGCCGAACTCCAGGCAGGCGACCCGGTCACAGGTCCCCATCACGAAACCCATGTGGTGCTCGACGACGATGACCGTGAGGTCTCGCTCTTCCCGGAGGTCGCGCAGGAGCGCCGCGAACTCGTCCACCTCCCCGTGGCTGAGCCCGTTGCAGGGTTCGTCGAGCAGCAGCAGGCGGGGCTCCGCGGCGAGCGCGCGTGCCATCTCGATGCGCTTGAGCGTCCCGAACGGCAGTCCGGCGGCCGGGTGGTCGGCGACGTCGTCGAGGTCGAGGCGCCGCAGCAGCCCATCGACCTCGGCGCGGAGCCTCGCCTCCTCTCTGCGCACCGACGGCAGCCGGAACCCCGCGGACAAGAACCCGGCGCGGGTCCGGCCGTGGGCGCCCACGAGGACGTTGTCGCGGACGGACATCCCGGGGAACAGGCCGAGGTTCTGGAAGGTCCGGGCGATGCCCAGTTTCACGATGGCGTACGGCGCGACCGACATGAGGTCGGTGCCCGCGTACCGGATCGTCCCTTCGTCGGCCCGGTAACGCCGGGTCAGGCAGTTGAACAGCGTGGTCTTGCCGGCCCCGTTCGGGCCGATCAGCCCGACCATCTGGCCGGCGTCCACGGTGAACCCGACGCCGTCGAGCGCCGTGATGCCTCCGAACCGTACGGTGAGGCCGGACACCTCTAGCATTCCGCCTCCAGACGGGATCGCATTCAGGGCTCTCCTTTCGGCCGGTCTCGTTCCGGCCGGCTTCTCTCAGCCGGTCACCCGCTCGATCCAGGCGACGAGGTCGGCCGTGACCTCGTCGCCGTTGAGTTCGTTGAGCAGGTGGTGCCGGGCATCGGGATACGTGCGGTAGGTGATGTCGGTCAGGCCCGCGTTCCGGTACCGCCGGACGAGCAGGTCGGACAGCACGAGCCCGGCGTTGAGCGGGTCGCGTTCGCCGACCATCACGTGCAGGGGCAGGCGGGACGGGACCGTCGCGGGCACGGCCAGCCGGGGCGCGGCGGCGTACATGTTCCGCAGGCCGTCGCCGTCGAGCGGGAACGCGCACAGCGGATCGGTGGTGAAGGCGTCGATGAACGTCTCGTCGCGGGTGATCCAGTCGTAGGGGGTGCGGGCCGGCTGGAAACCGGCGTTGTAGAAGCCGATGCGGTCGGGCGCCCGCTCCAGCCGCGCGATCAGGCCGTCCAGGGCGGTGGTGCCGATGAGCGCCGCGGCGGCCGGCAGGTCGCCGTCGTCGAGCAGGAACTGCTGGACGGCGTACGAGCCCATGCTGTGCCCGACCAGGACGATCGGGACGTGCGGGTGGCGGGTGCGCAGGTGCTCGGCGAGCAGGCGCAGGTCGGCGACCAGGAGGTTCCAGCCGTCGCGCCCGAGGTGACCCGGGCCGCCCTTCATGGACCTGCCGTGGCCGCGGTGGTCGGGTGCGTACACGAGGTAGCCGTGCCGGATGAGCGTCACCGCGAGCCCGGCGTACAGGCCGCCGTGCTCGCCCATGCCGTGCGAGAGCAGGACGACGCCGCGCGGTTCCTTCTCGTGCCCCCATTCATGGACGTGGAGCCACAGGCCGTCGGCGCCGGCGAAAGTGAACATGGGTCAGCGGTTCCTCAGCACGTCGGCGACTCGGGAGCGGATCTCGGGGGTGGCTAGGCCGCGCAGGGCGAGAGTGGTGCGGCGGCGCAGCACGTCGTCGACCGTCTCGGCCCACTCGTGGTCGCGGGCGTAGACGACCTGGGCCCAGATGTCGGGACCGTCGGGGTGGACGGGGGCGCCCAGCCCCGGGTCGCGGCGGATGAGGTCGGCGAGGTCGAAGGCGAGCGTCCCGTAGTGGGTGGCCAGGTGGGCGGCGGCGGCCGGCTCCGTGGCCTCCCCGGTGGAGCGGTCCGCCACCAGCCGGCGGGCGACGGCGCCGGGCACCGCGGCCCCGGGCAGCGGCAACGTCCGGAGGACCGCGGAGCCGACGCCGAGCCGGTCGAGGACGACCCTGCCGATGTGGCGGTAGGTGGTCCATTTGCCGCCCGCGATGGACAGCATGCCGCCGCGGCCCTCGGTGATCACGGTCTCCCGCCTGGCGGTCTCCACGCCCCCCGGCCCTCCGGGCAGGACGCGCAATCCCGCGAACGCGAACGTGACGTCGGCGCGGTCGAGCCCGTCGAGCGCGCCGCCCGCCTCGTCGAGGATGCGCGCGACGTCGTCCTCGGTCGCGCGGACGTCCGCGGGCTCGTCGGTGTAGGCGTCGTCGGTGGTGCCGAGGAGGAGATGGTCCTCCCACGGGATCGCGAAGGAGACGCGGTACTTGTCGATGGGGATGGTGACGGCCGCCCGCCACGGCTCGTGCCGCTTGAGCACGAGGTGCGCGCCCTTGGAGAGCCGGACGGTCGGTGCCGCCGCGGGATCCTCGAGGGCGCGGACCCGGTCGACCCAGGGGCCGGTGGCGTTGAGGACGAGCCTGGCCGCGACGCCGAACCCGGTGCCGTCGAGGCGGTCGGTGAGCTCGGCTCCGGCGACCCGTCCGGCGAAGGTGCGCAGGGCGTCGACGGAGGCGTGGTTGAGGACGACGGCGCCCGCCGCGGCCGCGGCGCGGACGGTCATGATGGCGACACGGCTGTCGTTCATCTGGTGGTCGGTGTAGACGGCGGCGGCGCGCAGGCCCTCGCCCCGCAGCGCGGGAACCTGCCGGAGGGCCTGGTTCCGGCCGATGAGGCGGCCGGGGCCGTCGCCGAACGCCGACAGCGCCGAGTACAGCAGGACGCCCGCGCCGAGCTTGGCGGCGCCGTGCGGGCCGTCCTGGTAGACGGGGACGAGGAACTTGCGCGGGCTGACCAGGTGGGGCGCCACGTCGCCGGCGAGGCTGCGCCGCTCGCGGTGGTTCTCCGTGACGAGCCGGACGTTGCCGGTCTGCAGGTAGCGCAGTCCGCCGTGGACGAGCTTGGTGGACGCGCTGGACGTCGCGCCCGCGAAGTCCCCGGCGTCCACGAGCGCGACCCGCAGCCCCGCCTGCGCGGCGGTCCACGCGGCGGCGATGCCCACGATCCCGCCCCCGATGACGAGGAGATCGAAGGTGCCCCGCCCCAGTTCGTCGCGGGTCGCGGCTCGCCTGGCGACTCCGTGCGCGGCTGACGTGTCCAACACCGGCTAGGCCCCCTCGATGACGTCGTCCGCGTCGAGCCAGCCCTTCGCCAGCTCGACGGCCTTGCGGTACTTGCGGTACTTGCGGTCGCGGAACCCGCCGTCCGCGCCGGACGGCGTCCACGCGGCGTCGCGCCGCCATCGGGCGCGCAGCGCGTCCAGATCGGGCCAGACCCCCGCGACCAGCCCGGCCGCGCTCGCCGCGCCCAGGCAGGTCGTCTCGATCACCGACGGCCGGACGACCTCCAGGTCGAGCACGTCCGCGAGCGTCTGCATGAGCAGGCCGTTCGCGGTCATGCCGCCGTCGACCCTGAGCGAGTCGAGGCGGAGCCCGGAGTCGAGCGCCATCGCGTCCAGGACCTCGCGGGTCTGGTACGCCGTCGCCTCCAGGGCGGCCCGCGCCAGATGGCCGCGGCCCGCGAAGCCGGTCAGGCCCGCGAGGACGCCCCGGGCGTCGGGGCTCCAGTGCGGGGCGAACAGGCCCGAGAAGGCGGGCACGAGGTAGAGCCCGCCGTTGTCCGGGACGGACGCCGCGAGCGCCTCGATCTCGTCCGCGTCCCCGATCAGGCCGAGGCCGTCCCGCATCCACCGGGTCAGCGAGCCGGTGTTGGCGATCGACCCCTCCAGCGCGTAGACGGGCGGCTCGCCGCCGAGCCGGAACCCGACGGTCGTCAGCAGCCCGTGCCGGGACGGCACGGGCTCCCGGCCGGTGTTGAGCAGCAGGAACGCGCCCGTCCCGTAGGTGGCCTTGGCGTCGCCGGGCGCGAAGCAGTGCTGCCCGAACAGCGCCGCATGCTGGTCGCCGAGGACGGCGGTGATCGGCACGCCCTCGAGGACGCCGCGCGCCCTGCCGTACACCTCGGCCGACGAGCGGATCTCCGGCAGGAGAGACCGGGGGATCTCCATCGCGGCGAGGATCTCCTCGTCCCAGTCGAGCGTCCGGAGGTTCATCAGGAGCGTGCGGGCGGCGTTCGTCACGTCGGTGACGTGCAGCGCGCCGCCGGTCAGGTTCCAGAGCAGCCAGGTGTCGAGCGTCCCGAACAGCAGCTCGCCGCGCTCGGCGCGGTCTCGGACCCCGGGCACGTGGTCGAGGAGCCACCGGATCTTCGGACCCGAGAAGTAGGAGGCCAGCGGCAGCCCGGTCGCGGCCGCGAACCGGTCGCGCCCGTGCCCGCCCGCCAGTTCGGCGCACAGCGACTCGGTGCGGGTGTCCTGCCAGACGAGCGCGCGGTGCACCGGACGTCCGGTCGCGCGGTCCCACACGACCGTGGTCTCGCGCTGGTTCGTGATCCCGACCGCCGCGAGGTCCGCGGCGCGCACCCCCGCCGCGCGCAGTGCGCCGGCGACGGCCTCCTGGGCCCGTGCCCATATCTCGGCGGCGTCGTGCTCGACCGAGCCGGGCCGCGGGAGGATCTGCCGGTGCTCCCGCCGGGCGGCGCCGAGCACCGAGCCGGACGCGTCGAAGACCATGCAGCGGGTCGACGTCGTCCCCTGATCGATGGCCGCCACGAGGCGCTGCGTCATTCCGCGTTCCCCTCCTACTCGATCGGCCTGACAAGACCGCAAACAGTAGGAATCCCGGGGAAGGCGAACAATGGCATGCCGGATAACGTCCGTACGGACGTTGTCATGGAGAGATAACCGTCTCGGTGGAGAAATGCTTAGGGTGGCGACGAATCCGCCCCATAAAGGCCTCGCCGGCGCGGCGGCACGGATTCCGCGGGGCGCTCACGAGCGGGCGCCGACACGTTCGGGCCGAGACGACGGGAGGTGGCCTCCCTGCCCGGCGGCCGCAACGGGGGTGCCGAGTGATCTGGCTCACATGGTGTCACGTACGGCGGGTGTGCGGTGTCTTCTGGGCGAGTCCCGATGGAAGGAGACGCCATGGACGTCATCGTGATCGGCGGCGGGTATTCGGGTGTCATGGCCGCCAACCGGCTGACGCAGCGGGCGGACGTCACGTTGATCAACCCGCGGGCGGAGTTCGTCGAGCGGGTCCGGCTGCACCAGCTCGTGGGCGGGTCCGACGACGCGGTGGTCGACTACGGGGAGATCCTCGCGGAGGGCGTCCGGCTGGTGGTCGGCACCGTGACGCGGATCGACGCGGACGGACGCCGCGTGCTGCTGGAGAACGGCGACCTGCTGGGGTACGACTACCTGGTCTACGCGGTCGGCAGCGGCGCGGACCCGCGCGTGCCCGGGGCGGCCGAGTTCGCCTACCCGATCGCCACCCTGGAGGAGGCGCGGCGGCTGCGGGCCGCCGTCGAGGGCGCGGACTCGGTGACGGTCGTGGGCGGCGGGCCGCTCGGCATCGAGACGGCCGCCGAGCTGGCGGAGGCGGGGCGCGGCGTGACGCTCGTCTGCGGCGGGCGGCTCGGGCCGTACCTGCATCCGCGGGCGCGGCGGGCGGTGGCCAGGGGGCTGGCGAAGCTGGGCGTGACCGTGCTGGAGGCCGCGACGGCGACGGCCGTGGCGCGGGACGCGGTGCGGCTGGCGGACGGCCGGGAGCTCGCGGGCACGGTGCCGGTCTGGGCCGCCGGGTTCGGCGTGCCGGACCTGGCCGCGCGCAGCGGGCTGAGCACCGACGCCGTGGGCCGGCTGCTGACCGACGAGACGCTGACCTGCGTGGACGATCCGCGCATCGTCGCGACCGGGGACGCCGCGGCCCCGTCGGGCGCGCCGTTGCGGATGAGCTGCCAGGCGGCGCTGCCGCTGGGCTCGCACGCCGCGGACACGGTGCTCGCCCGGATCGCGGGGGAAGCGCCGGCGGACTTCGGCAAGGGGATCGCCGCGATGTGCGTCAGCTTGGGGCGGCGGGCCGGGGTGTTCCAGCTGGCCCACCGCGACGACACCGCGACGTGGATCCACGTGGGCGGCCGGCTCGGCGCGAAGCTCAAGGAGTCCGCGTGCGAGAGCCCGATCAAGCAGCTCGCGAAGGAGGCCCGCGAGCCCGGGTCGCACACGTGGCCGGTCAAGGACGCCAAGCGCCGGCGGCTGACGGCCGAGGGCGCCCGCTGAGGGGACGTCATGAGGGCGGGTTCGACGGACACGTTCGTCGCCCACCGGAACCTGCTGTTCGGCGTCGCCTCCGAGCTGCTCGGGCCGGCCGCGGGCCTCTGCTGCGTCCGCGACCCGGCGGAGCCGGGGCACGTCGAGAGCGGGGCCCCGCTCACCCGCGGTCGGCGTAGCCGCCGCGGGTGAGCGGGGCCGCCGGGTCAGTGCGTGTACGGCCGCTTGCCGCGGGCGTCGCGGAGGGCGTGGGCCCACCAGGCGAGCCGGTCGAGGAAGGTCGCGGCGGCCTTCTCCGCGCCCGCGGCGTCCACCGGCCGCCCGGCGTCGTCGAACAGGTCCCAGTAGTTCGCGAAGCCGAGGGATTCGCGGATGGTCGTCGCGTGGACCTCGCAGAACACCTGGCGCAACTGCTCGACGGCGTGCAGGCCGCCGCCCGCGCCGCCGTAGGAGACGAAGCCGACGGGCTTGGCGCTCCACTCGTCGAAGAACCAGTCGACGGCGTTCTTCAGGGAGGCGGGGTAGCCGTGGTTGTAGACGGGCGTGACGATCACGAACGCGTCGGCGGACGCGAGCCGGGGCGCGAGGGCGCGGACGGGCGCGGGCGGCGGGACGTCCGGGTCGTCGCCGTTGAGGACGTCCGGCAGCCGCTCGTCGGCCAGGTCGATCACGTCGACCTCGTAGCCGCCGTGCTCGCGGGCCCGGTCGGCCACCCAGGCGGCCGGGACTGGGCAGAAGCGGTCCTTGCGGGTGCTGCCGACGATGACGGCGAGGCGCAGGGGGGTCAGGTCAGACATGGGCGTTCTCCTTCCGGTGCCGGATCGTGCGGGACGAGCCGGCGGTTCGGGTCGTGCGTACGGTGAACAGGGCGAGGAGGAGGGCGATGCCGGCGCTGACGTAGGCGACGACGGCGAGGCCGGAGACGAACGCGGCGCGGGCGGCCTCCAGGAGTTCGGCGGACGGCCCGCCGGCGACGGCGGCGGCGAGGCCGTCGCGGGCGGCGGCGGGCCCGTCCGCCATGCGGGCGCGGTAGACGAACGCGGCGAGCGAGCCGAGCACCGCGACGCCCAGTGCGGCCCCGGCCTCCAGGCACGTCTCCGCCAGTGCGGCGGCGGAGGCGCTGCGCTCTCTGGGGGCGACGCCGACGACCAGGTTGTTGACCAGGACGAGCAGCGGGCTCATGCCGAGGCCGACGACGGCGGCCGCGGCGACGGCCGCCGCGGCCGGCCGGTCCGCCGAGACCTGGGCGAGGAGGACGAACCCGGCCGCGGCGATCGCGAGCGCGGTGACGGTCGCGGCGCGGTCGCCGATCCGCGCCGCGACCCTGGGGGTCGCGAGCATCGCGACGATCGAGACGAGGGCGATCGGCACCAGCCACGCGCCGGCCCGGCCGGGCGTCAGCCCCTTGACGAGCTGGAGGTACTGGGCGAGCAGCAGGGAGAACGCGCCCATCGTCATGGAGGCGGCCAGGACGGTCACGAGGGCCGGGGCGAACGCGGGGAGCCGCAGCAGCCGGAGGTCGACCAGCGGGTCGTCGAGCCGGGACTGGCGCCGGACGAACAGCACGCCCGAGGCGGCGCCGGCGAGGAGGGCCGCCGCCGCCCAGAGCCCGGGACCGTGCCGCGCGGTCTCCTTGACCGCGAACACCAGCGGCAGGATCGCGGCCAGGGACAGCGCGACGCTGAGCAGGTCGATGCGGCCGGGGGCGGGGTCGCGGTGTTCGGGGAGCAGCGGCGCGGCGGCCAGGACCAGCACCATCACCGGGACGGCCATCAGGAAGACCGCGCCCCACCAGAACCGGTCCAGCAGCAGGCCGCCCACCGCCGGGCCGAGCGCCATGCCGCCCATCGTCCCGGCGGTCCACAGGGCGACGGCGAGCCGCCGCTGCCGGTCGTCGGCGAACAGGTGCCGGATCAGCGACAGCGTCGCCGGCATGATCGTCGCCCCGGCGACGCCGAGCAGCGCGCGGAGCGCGATGAGCATGCCGGGCCCGGTCGACCAGGCCGCGAGGGCGGACAGGACGGCGAAGGCGGCGGCGCCCGCCAGCAGCAGCCGGCGGCGGCCGATCCGGTCGCCGAGGGTCCCCATGGTGACCAGGAACCCGGCGATCAGGAAGCCGTAGGCGTCCATGATCCACAGTTGCGCGGTGGTGTCGGCGCCCAGCTCCGCGCCGAGCACGGGCAGCGCCAGGAACAGCACGGTGACGTCCATCGACAGCAGCAGCGTCGGCAGGACGAGGGCGGCGAGTCCCGCCCAGTCGCGCGCGGTGGCGCGCATCGCGGCACCTCCTCTCGTTGGTGCGGTGTCGTGGTTCGAGCGTCGCGGAGGGGGGTTCCGGGGAGGCTCCGGCCGGGTTCCGGCGGCATACGGTGATCACCATGAGGTTCGGAACGCTGGGGACGCCGGAGGTGTGGGACGCCTCCGGGACGCCGGTGCGCGTCCCGGAGGCCCGGGTGCGGGCGCTGCTGGTCGCGCTGCTGCTGCGGGAGGGGCGTCCCGTCCCGGCGGACCGGCTGGTGGACGAGCTGTGGGGCGACCGGGCGCCCGCCGAGCCGCGGCGGGTGCTGCGCTCGAAGCTGTCGCTGCTGCGCGGCGTCCTGGACCGGGCCGAGCCGGACGGCCGCGCCCGGCTCGCGCACGGGCCGGGCGGATACCGGCTGGCCGTCGCGGACGGCGAGGTGGACGCGGACCGGTTCCGCGCGCTGCTGGAGCGGGCGCGGCGGACGCGCGACGCGGCGGGGCGCGCGGCGCTGTGCGACGAGGCGCTGGCGCTGTGGCGGGGGCCCGCGTTCGCGGGGTTCGCGGAGGGGTTCGCCGCCCCGGCGGCGGCGCGGCTGGAGGAGGAGCGGCTGACCGTCCTGGAGCTGCGCGCCGAGGCGCGGCTGGAGCTGGGCGAGCACCGGCTGCTCGCCGCGGAGCTGGGCGAGCTGGTGCGGCGGCACCCGCTGCGGGAGCGCCTGCAGGCGGCGTGGCTGCGGGCGCTGTACGGGTCGGGGCGGCAGACCGAGGCGCTGCGCTCGTACGAGCGGCTGCGGCGGCGGCTGGCGGAGGAGCTGGGCGCCGATCCCGGCCCGGAGCTGGCGGCGGCGTACCGGCAGATCCTGCGGCAGCCGGGGCCCGCGGCGGAGACGGTCACGAACCTGCCCGCGATCGTGGACGTGCTGGTGGGCCGCGACCGGGAGGTCGCGGCGGTCCGGGAGCTGCTGGTCGCGGACGGGCCGGGGCGGCTGGTCACCCTGACCGGGCCGGGCGGGGTCGGCAAGACGCGGCTCGCGCTGGAGGCGGCGGGCGGGGTCGTCGAGGCGTTCCCGGACGGGGTGTGGCTGGTGGAGCTGGCGCCGCTGCCGCCGTCGGGCGGCGGGACGTCCGGGGTGGCCGCGGCGGTCGCGGACGTGCTGGGGGTGCGGGACGCCGACGCCGGCGAGGGGACGCCGGCCGGGCGGGTGGCGGCGGCGCTGCAGGGAAGCCGCTGCCTGCTGGTGCTGGACAACTGCGAGCACGTGCTCGCGGAGACGGGCGCGCTGGCCGTCCGGCTGCTGCGCGGCGCCGCCGGGCTGCGGATGCTGGTGACGGGCCGGGAACCGCTGGGCGTCGCGGGCGAACGGGTCGTGGAGGTGCCGCCGCTGGCCGTCCCGCCCGCGGGCGGCGGGGCGGACGCGGCGTCGTTCGGCGCGGTGGAACTGTTCGCGGCGCGGGCGGCGGCGTCGGCGCCGGGGTTCGCGCTGGACGAGCGGACCGCGCCGCGGGTGGCGGCGATCTGCCGGCGGCTGGACGGCCTGCCGCTCGCGCTGGAGCTGGCGGCCCGGCGGGTGCGGGCGCTGGGCGTGGACGGGATCGCCGCCCGGCTCGACGACCGGTTCCGGCTGCTGGGCGGCGCGGGGGGCGACCGCCCGGACCGGCACCGGACGCTGCGCGCGGCGATCGACTGGAGCTGGCACCTGCTGGACGACCGCGAGCGGGAGGTGCTGCGGGGGCTGGTGGTGCACGCGGACGGCTGCACGCTGGAGGCGGCCGAGGCGACCGGCGGCGACGTGCTGGAGCCGCTGGCGCGGCTGGTCGACCGGTCCCTCGTCGGGTCCGTGGACACCCCGGAGGGCAAGCGGTACCGGCTGCTGGAGTCCGTGGCCGCGTACGCGCGGGAACGGCTGGAGGAGGCCGGTGAGCGGGAGGCCGCCGAGGAACGCCACATGCGCTACCACGCCGGTCTCGCCGCGGACGCCGACGCGGGGCTGCGCGGTCCGGGGCAGCGCGCGTGGATGCGGCGGCTGGGCCGCGAGCACGCCAACCTGCACGCCGCGTCGTCCACCGCCGTCCGGCGCGGGGACGCCGGGACGGCGCTGCGGCTGGCCGTGCACCTGTTCTGGTACCGGTGGCTGCGCGGGCGGCACCGCGAGGCGCACCGGATGCTCGCGAGCGCGTTGGAGCTGGACGGCGGCCCGCGCCGGCTGCGGGCCAGGGCGGGTGCGTTCCTCGCCTACCTGGACCTGGTGGCGCGGGAGGCCGACGCCCCGCTCGTCCGGGTGGAGCAGGCGCTCGCCGCGTTCGACGGCGCGGACGACGAGGAGGGGCGCACGTTCGTCCAGTGGCTGTTCGGCCCGGCCCTGGTCGAGTGCGGCGAGCTCGCCGCCGCGGAGACGCAGACGGGGCTCGCCCTGTCGGCGTTCCGCTCCCGGGGGGACCGGTGGGGCATCGCGGCCGCCCTGGCGAACCGCGCCTACCTGGCCTACATCCGCGGCGGGCTGCCCCGCTTCGAGACCGACGGGGCCGAGGCGCTGCGGGCGTTCACCGAACTCGGCGACGACTGGGGGCGGCTGGAGGCGATGGCGGTGCTGTGGCGGCACGCCGACACCGTCGGCGACCACGCGGAGGCCGAGCGGATCGCCGCCGAGGCGCTGGAACTGGCCGAAGGCGTGGGCATCCGGCTGAACACCTCGTTCTGGACGTGCTGCCTCGGACGGGCCGCGCTGGTGCGGGGCGACACGGCCGGGGCCGTCGAGCGGTTCCGCCGCGCCCTGGAGATCTCCACCGCGCACGGCGAGGCGTACGGGGCGCGGCTGGCCGAACTGGGGCTGGGCATGGCGCTGCGCCGGGCGGGCGACCCGGGGCGGGCCGCGCCGCACCTGCGCACGTGGCTCGGCGCCGACCCGGGCGACCACCGGTCGGTGGACGTCGTGCTGGCCTTCGCCGAGCTGGGCTTCCTCGCAGGGCAGCGCGGCGACGACGGCACCGCGCTGCGCGAGCACCGCCGCGCGCTGGC